>RDXT01000793.1 GCA_004292985.1 Bacteroidota bacterium | reverse complement strand
GACCCGGATATCGTCTTCGAGATAGTCGGTCGCGTAGGCAATGTGCTTAAACTGCTCAAAATTACAGGCTTCGGGTACGATCAGCACCGGAAACTCTGTACGCTGAAGCACACTCGTGACCGTGCTGCCCATCAGTTTTTTCATCAACGGGTTGCCACCCTGCATGCCGAAGGCGATCAGATCGGGGCTTATTTCGCGGCTCACCCGCATGATTTCCTCACCCGGAAATCCCATTTCCACCCGGAAGCTGATCTGCATTTCCTGCCGTATGTCGCCGGGCATTTCCTCCATCCACTGATCGAAACGTTCGCGCGCGAGCTCCTCTTGCTGCATCAGCAGGTTCGCCTGAAGCGAATAATCCATATACGGTTCAGACACAGGCGGTTGAAACACGTGCATCACCACGATTCTTGCCCGGTATGGGCGGCCCCACTGACAGGCATAACGCAGCGCATGATGAGAAGCAGGGGAGAAGTCAATGGGCACGAGGAGGGTTTTCATTTCCAAAGAGTTAACAGAAAAAAATAAAGGTCTCATCAAACTGGCTACAAGTAAGGCAGCCCCCTCATCAGGGAGCCGCCTTTTCACCACCCTACGAATCGGTATCAATTGAGCCATATGGGTATGGCACCTGATGTTTCTTTCACACAATCAAAAGTAGCTATCCTGTATAGGAGCAGAGATGAAGGCGGTCATTGGGAGATATGATTTTAGTCATGTGGGGGGTGTGGGGTGTCATCCTTCGATACAGCCTATTTAGGCTTACTCAGGATGACAGGAAGACCACGGTGTCACGCTGAGTAGCCGAGTCTTCGAGGCGTATCGAAGCGCGACACCGCAGAGTCTCACACCTCCCTCACTACCGCCACCCAGTGGCAGGCAGAGCCAAGCAGCGTGAACACGTGCCAGATGGCGTGGTGAAACCGCAGTTTGCGCCACATATAAAACCCGGCGCCGAGGGTATAGGCGGCACCTCCGGCGATGAGCCACCAGAGGGTCCCGCTTTGTACGCCGCTGAAGATCGGTCCGCCGATAAAAAGGATCATCCAGCCCATGACGATATAGGCGACGGTAGAGACCAGCCTGAATTTTCCGGTAAAAAACAACTTGAAGATACTCCCCGTCAGAGCGATGGACCACATGAGAATCAGGGAGTTGCGTGCCCATACAGGCTCCATGAACCAGAGCAGAAACGGCGTATAGGTTCCGGCGATCTGGAGATAAATGCTCACATGGTCCAGGGTGCGCATCTTTACCCGCCGAACGGGGTTCCGGGTGCTGTGATAGAGGGTGGAGGAAAGGTACAGCAGAAACATACAGACACTGAAGACCAGTGCGCCCCAGATACGGAGGGGATCGCCTCCGGCTCCGGCCTTTCCGACTACGTAGATGCCGCCGATCAGGCACAGCCCTGCGCCGAAGGCATGAGTGAAGATGTTGGCCCGCTCTTCCTGCGGATCATACACGGTGGCTGTTTTGGACATAGGGTAAGGGCTTTGATGTCTGTAAAGTAACAGACTGTGTCGCAGAATTCATACAGGGGCTTTGGGGAGAGTGTACCCCGCCCCTGTGTTGTGTCACCCTTCGTTGTGTCACCCTTCGATACAGCCTATTTAGGCTTACTCAGGGTGACAGAAAGGCCCAGTGTCATCCTGAGTAGCCGAGTCTTCGAGGCGTATCGAAGGATGGCACCACTCTACTTTTCCCCAACATTCCCTATCTTGCGCCATGATTCGCAAAATTGTCTGCTTCGGGCCCGGCCCTATGTTTAAGGGGGGCATTGCCAACTACAATACGGCGCTGGCCAAGGCGCTGGCCCGCATCCCGGATACGGAGGTGCATATCGTGTCCTGGACACAGCAATATCCGGCCATTATCCCCCGCGACTTCGTGGACCGCAGCAGCAAGGAAAATTTTCTCGAAGGCAGTTCCATTCGCGTGACCTATCTCACCGACTACAACCGCCCCGGTACCTGGCGCGAAACGGCAGATTTTATCCGCTCGCTGGAGCCGGACCTG
>RDXT01000622.1 GCA_004292985.1 Bacteroidota bacterium | reverse complement strand
CGAAGCCATCCGTTAAAATTTAAAATTGACGACCTGGGCTTTCGGATCGCACGGAATTTGCCTGCCACGGGCATTTGAGTGCAAATCTCTCCCTATCTTCGCCCTATGTCCCACTCCCTCAAACTCCAGCTTCACCAGGCCTGTACCGCTCAGATCGAAGAAAAAATCGCTGACCTGGAGCGGGCCATCCGCGATGCGCAGCAGGCAGCGAGCGACGACACCAAAAGCAGCGCCGGAGACAAGTACGAAACCTCCCGCGAAATGATGAAGTTGGAAATGGATAAATATGGCTCCCAACTGAGCAAGGCGGCAGATATGCTCAAGGCGCTGGGGCAGATTTCTCCGGACCCCAGGCCGGGACCGATCGGGCAGGGCAGCCTTGTTACGACGGACGAGGGGGTGTATTATCTCTCAGTCAGTCTGGGCAAAGTGCGGGTGGGGGAACTGAGCTTTTTTGCGTTGTCGCCCGCTTCTCCCATCGGCCAGGCACTTCAGCACCGCAGGGCAGGCGAAGAGGTGGTATGTATGGGCCGCAGGATACGGATTGTGTTGGTGGAGTGAGGGGTCCGGCTCAGGTAGCGGCGACTTTAGTCGCTATACCGCTCGTGAGTGGTCTCCCGACCCGAAACGAGCTTTTATTACCGCATGAGGTGAATGTGGACGGGATTTACAGGATTTCAGAACGACCGCGCCTCACCCCGAAACCCCCGGTCACCCAAACGCCCCCTTTGGTCAGACAAAGCCTGCACCGGGTCAATAGCCCATAGAAACCGGGCGGGGCCAGGGTAGGTTTACGTATCACCGCCAGCTAAGTGCCTGGAGCGGATGGTTGTCCGCAGGTGAAAGGGACGAGAGAGACGTTGATTACACTTAATTCAATTGCTGGAACAGGTGTGGGAATGTACGTTATTAAACGGCTGGTGGAAAGGAATCACGGAACCATACATTTGGAAAGTAAACCGAATGAAGGTCTAACTTATTTCATAACTTTACCCTTAAAGATGTTAACCAATGATTAAGCTCGGACATTTACTTCTTGTGGATGATGATCCCACCACCAATTTTTTCAACCGCCATTTGCTTGAAAGGATGGATGTGTGTGAGGTGATTCATGAAGCGGGGAACGGACAAGAGGCGTTGGATAAAATTGAAGAACTCAGACTGTTGGGTGAAGCCCCCGATTTGATTTTGTTGGACATCAATATGCCAATCATGAATGGCTTTGAGTTTTTGGATAACTACGCAAATCTTGATCAGAAAATCCGAGAATCCGTAGTCATCTGCATGCTCACAACATCTCTTGCTCAATCCGATTTGGATCGCTCCAATGAATTCGCTGTACTGAACGACTACATTGACAAACCCCTCAGCGAAGTCAAAGTCCGCGATCTCATGCAAACGTATTTTGGGGAGAAATAGATTTTTAGATCGTTGGATTTTGGGATCATCAGATTATCAGAATCGTAGCGGCATATCACATACGCAGAAAAAGCCTCACCCCGAAATCCCCGGTCACCCAAACGCCCCCTTCGGTCAGCCAAAACCCGCACCGGGTCAATAGCCCATAGAAACCGGGCGGGGCCGGGGTAGGTTTACGTATCACCACCAGCTAAGTGCCTGGAGCGGATGGATGTCCGCAGGTGAAAGGGACGAGAGAGACGTTGATTACACTATGTATTGCCCCTGCCAGTGTTCTGGCAGGGGCTTTTTGGATGTAAATCCCCGCAGATTGAAAATCGGATTTTCAATCTGCGGGGATTTTTGTATGTTTGGGTATGGTAAACAGGGATATTACAGACCAGATTCGTGCTGCTGCGAGACAAATGCCTGTCGTCAGCATCACCGGACCCCGCCAGTCGGGCAAGACTACGCTTTGCAGGCAGCTGTTTCCTGATTTTTTTTATGCGAATCTGGAGCAGCCGGAGACCCGGAATTTTGCTCTGCAGGACCCCCGCCAGTTTTTGGATCAGGGGGAAAGAGGGATGATCATCGACGAAGCCCAGTATGCACCTGAGTTGTTTTCCTATATTCAGGGAAGGGTAGATGAAACCCGGCGAAATGGAGAATTTATCCTCAGTGGTTCACAAAATTTTTTGCTGATGGAGAAAATAACCCAAAGTCTGGCAGGCAGGGTAGCTGTGTTTCATCTCCTGCCTTTCAGCCTTCAGGAACTTCTGCCGACTCCTTACAAACCAGCGACTCCCTGGGAGCATATATTAAAGGGAGGCTACCCCCGCATCTATGATCAGTCGGTGGATCTGAACTTGTTTTTCTCATCCTATGTACAAACGTATGTGGAAAGAGATGTGCGCCAGTTGATTAACGTCTCAGACCTTCAGCAATTTCAATTATTCACCCGGATTATTGCCGGACGGATCGGGCAGTTATTCAATCAAAGTGCTGTTGCAAATGAAACGGGCCTGACGCATCCTACGGTAAAAAAATGGCTTTCGATCTTACAGACCAGTTTTGTTGCGTTTACCCTGCCGCCTTATTTCCGCAACTTCAGTAAACAGTTGGTGAAAAGTCCCAAAATCTATTTTTACGATACCGGGCTTGCCTGTTACCTGCTGGGTATCCGGACCGCCGGGGAGTTGGAAACGCACTATGCCAAAGGAGCGCTGTTTGAAAATTTTGTGATCGTAGAGACGCTGAAATGCTTTTACAACCAGGGAAACAGACAATCTCTGTATTTTTGGCGTGACCGGACAGGGCATGAAATTGATTTGCTCATCGACACAGGAGGGAAGCTACACCCGGTAGAGATCAAAGCCAGCCAAACGATTCAGCCTCAGTTTTTCAAAAATATGGACTTTTTTAATCAGATTTCCGGAAATGATCCCGCGGAGGCTATGGTAATTTATGCGGGCGATCTGAATCAAAAAAGAACTCAGGGGCAAATCTGTAGCTGGGATGCTTTTCAGCAATCACTCAGTTTCCCCGCAGATTGAAAATCCAATTTTCAATCTGCGGAGATTCTGCCGCCCGGCATCTCAGATTTTTGGAAAGGGCGTTTTCCGCACCCCTGCAAGTCGTGCGAAGGGGGCCAGCACCTTGCGGAGCATACGCTGGGCAGGCAGAGGCGGACCCGCAGGCCAGGAGTCGAAAGACTCGCCCCATACGGAAACCTGCTGCAACACCCTGCCCGACATCGGACCGTGTGTATCCATCAGCGGATAAAGCTGCGAGAGATGCCATGCAAACTGCACAGGAATCCCCACACCCTCGCCCATTCCTTTTACAACAACGACACTGTCCGTTTCATTAAAAGGTCTGTGTGCGACACCACGGGGCACCGTGATCGTTTCTCCGGCCCTTACCTGTTTCTTTTCGCCGTTGACAAGGATACTGAGCACACCTTCGCTTACCTGAAAGGTTTCATCAAAGCCGAGGTGCTGGTGTTCGGGCGGCCCGGCGGCATGTGGGTCAAGCTCCAGGCGCACATATAGCTGCTCTGTCCCAATGGTGGAAATGGTCTGGCGAAAGCCCTCGCTTTGGCTGTAAAATGAGTCCCCGGGCCGGAACCAGTTCCGCGCATCAGGCAGAGGTTCGCTGAGCAGAAGCAGGCTCCCGGTCAGAACGGCGACGAGCAGGAGGGCAGCCAGGCCGCCCAGAATCCAGAAGATACGTTTACGCATAGTTCACATAAGGGGTTGAATGGCATGCAAATAGCAGCTATCTCCCGCCCCTTCATTGTAAAAATGGAAACTGCTCAGCGCAGAATCATGCGCCCTACCCGCCGGTCGAGTTCCTCCTGATACGCCGAGGGACTGAAGCCCGTCATGTGCTGAAACTCGTGAATCAGATGCGATTGGTCAAAAAAAGAGCCTTGCTCTGCCAGCCCTATCCAGTCGGCGGTTTTGCCCGGACGAAGCTGCCGCAGGGCGTACCCGATGCGCAGGGTGCGCTGAAGGGATTTGGGACTACTACCCGCATAAAGATGAAAGAGGCGGTTGAGGTACTGGCGGCTGCATCCCAGCCTGTCTGCCAGATGTTCTACCCGAAGGCCGGGTTCCTGGCTCATATAGTGCAGAGCTGCTCCCAGGCGCGGATCAGCAGGCTGGCCTTTGCAGAGGCATCGCAGCATCCAGGTTTCGAGGAGATCGAGTTGGGCTGCGGCACCGGCTGCGCTGCCCAGTGCGTCGAGCAGTTCGTTGATGTCCGGACGCCCCAGCAAATCTGTATCTACCGCAAGGTCATTGAACTCCGAGAGCGGCTGCTGCAAAAAGAGATAAGTGCCACCTGTCTTAAACCGGATGCCTGCCTGCGAGCGGTCTCCCCCGTGAAATACATCGGCAAAGCGCGAGTTGACCCCGGCAA
The DNA here is from genome assembly GCA_004292985.1 of Bacteroidota bacterium. Taxonomy (GTDB): domain Bacteria; phylum Bacteroidota; class Bacteroidia; order J057; family J057; genus RDXT01. The sequence goes on along the minus strand of RDXT01000622.1, from coordinate 3,241 downwards.
AAAAGGAACTCCGCTCTTCGGGTTTGCTGCCTCCGAGATGTGTACGGATGGGTGCGCCAAAATTAAAAATCAGGGTACTCGTGCCATCGGCCAGGATCCGTTCACTGTTGTACAGAGGCTTGCCTTCCGATACCCAATAGGAGTCCACCCAACAGGCGAGGGGCTGGCCCGGGATACGCACCTGAAAGTCCACGCCTGCTTGGGTTACCTTAAATTCTTGCGAAACGATCATAAAACAACAGAGCCATTTTCCGGTGAAAAACAGATTTGTACATTAAATCCGGTTCAGCCGGCGATACACATCCTCCTTAAAGGCCTTACTCAGCGGGATCGCCTGCTCACCTATATAGAGATAGTGCTCGTCCAGGCCATCTATCGCAGCAATATTCACCACAAAAGAACGGTGGCTCCGGATAAAGGATTCATCGCCGAGATGAGACTCGACCGCTTTCATCGGAGTACTGAGCAGGTATTGCCGGTGCTGGGTATGGATGCGGCAATAATTGCGCTCGGCCTCCACATAGCGGATGTCGCTGAGCTTTACCTTAACCATGCGGTCTTTGTCCCGCACAAAAACATGGTCGCTCTGCGGCAAGGCAGGGGGCAGCGGATTCTCCTGCGCCGGAGGCACTGCGGGTATCTGCTCCTCTCCGATGCGCTGCACCACCAGCTCGATGGCCCGCAGCAAGGCCAGCGGTTTAAAGGGTTTATTGATAAAAGCGTACGGAAAAGCCGACTTGGCCCGGTCAAATGTGGCATTATCAGCATTGGCTGTGAGGAAAATCACTGGAATCGCGTGGTGCAGGTAGATCTGCTCCGCCGTCTGGATTCCATCGAGTTTGCCCCGGAGGTTCACATCCATCAACACAAGATCGGGCGCTGCGGCCTGGATCTGCGCCAGCGCGGCCTCTCCCGAAGGAATCACCCCCATGACCCCGTAGCCCGCCTCGCCCAGAACCATCGCAATGTGCGTACCCACGATCATATCATCTTCGACGACCAGCACCTGCAGGGGACTGGTGGCCGTAAAATCCAGACTGTTATCTATCTGATAGGCAAGGCCTTTGCCCAGCATCTGCTCCGGCGCGGGCACCCTGAGGCTCCCGCCTGTCAGGGCAAATACCTCGATCGGGTGATCCACATGCCGGAACGCAAAGGTCCCCAGCGAATGAAAACCCAGTTCCGGCTGCGTGCCGAGGGCATCCTTCACCCCGCTGGAAAGCAGCACCGAGCCGGGCAGGCCCATAGATTCGATCCGCGAAGCGATATTCACTGTCGCGCCATAGATATGCTCCTCTTCACGCACCACTTCCCCTATATGAATACCCGTGCGCACCGGAATTTCCGGCTGCTGTCCGTACAATTCCTGCAACTCCCGGGCACATTGCACCGCCTGAAGCACCGATTCGAAGACCAGCAGGCATCCATCGCCGTAATATTGCACCACTTCCCCTCCATAACGGGGCGCCGTTTCGAAAATGATCTGCTTATATCGCCTCAGCAAGGCCAGCGCAGCCCCTTCATCCTCCTGGATCAGGGTCGTATAACCGGCAATGTCAGCAAATACTACTACAGCAGAGGTATGGGTGGATGTCATAAGGGCGCATCGTCTTGAAACCTAAGCAAGGTACTATAAAGTGTGCTGAAAGTAAACACTGCTTGTGAGTGGCCTCCGCTCCGAAACGGTCTTATTTCACGCAGAGAAGGGGAGGGGCAAAGACGCAGAGAAGAAAAGAAAACCCTCTGCGTCTCCCAAACTCTGCCTCTCTGCGTGAAATCCGAAACTCCCTCAGCGCCTCTCTGCGTGAAACCCAAAATGCTCCTATCTTTGCACAAAACCCACACGCCCCATATGAAATCTGACTACGAAATCGCCCAAAGTGCCCCCCTGCGCCGCATCAGCGCCATCGCCGCCGACATGGGCCTGCCCGAAGACATGCTCATTCCCTATGGCCATTACAAAGCCAAAATAGACATCCGCCACTTTGACCGGGAGAAAATCGCCGCATCAAAACTCATCCTCGTCACGGCCATCACCCCCAACAAAGCCGGGATCGGCAAAACCACCACCTCCGTAGGACTCGCCGACGGCCTCAAAAAACTGGGCAAAAAAGTCGTCCTCGCCCTTCGTGAACCCTCCCTCGGTCCCTGCTTTGGTATGAAAGGCGGTGCCGCAGGCGGCGGATATTCACAGGTTGTGCCGATGGAAGACATCAACCTCCACTTCACCGGCGACTTTCACGCCCTTACCTCTGCCAACAATACCCTCGCAGCCCTGCTCGACAACCATATCTACTTCAACCAGGGCCAGCCCGAAAGCGTGAAGACAGTCCTCTTCAAACGCTGCCTCGATGTCAACGACCGCGCCCTGCGTCAGGTCATCACGGGCCTCGATGGCAACGGAGTCCCCACCGAAACCGGATTTGTGATCACCCCCGCCAGCGAACTCATGGCCGTGCTCTGCCTCGCCGGGAACCTCGACGACCTGCGGCAGCGCATAGACAACATTCTCCTCGGCTATACCCACAGCGGAGCGCCTTTCAGCCCCCGCGACCTCGGCGTAACCGGCGCCATCACCGCCCTGCTCAAAGACGCCCTGCTGCCCAACCTCGTGCAGACCATGGAAGGCTGCCCCGCCATCATCCACGGAGGGCCCTTTGCCAACATCGCCCACGGCTGCAACTCGCTCATGGCTACCCAGACCGCCATGCACTACGGCGACTATGTCGTAACCGAAGCCGGATTTGCCAGCGACCTCGGCGCGGAGAAATTCTTCAACATCAAATGCCGTCAGGCAGGCCTGCAACCCGCTATGACTGTGCTCGTCGCGACCACACAGGCGCTCAAACTCAGCGGCGGCAGCGACGAAACCCGCATGAAACAACCTGACATACAGGCACTTACCCGTGGACTTCGCAACCTCGAGAAACACATCTCCATCCTCAGCAGCTTCGGGCAGCGCGTACTGGTAGCCCTTAATCAGCACCACTTTGATACGGAGGAAGAGATCACTTTTATGCGGGAATGGTGCGAAACCAAAGGTGTAGCATTTGCCGTGAACCAGGGCTTTGCCCGTGGCGGCGAGGGTGCCCTCGATATGGCCCGTGCCGTCGCGCAGCTCTGCGAAACGCCTTCCGCTCCCCTGCAATTTACCTACGAAGCCTCCGACAGCACCGAGACCAAACTCCGCAAAGTGGTGCAGACCCTCTACGGCGGCAAAGACATTTCCTTAGGCAAAAAA
>RDXT01000621.1 GCA_004292985.1 Bacteroidota bacterium | reverse complement strand
AAGACAGGGGTTCTATGAAAGTGTTGCTCATTCTACGACCCAAAATTTCGCGCAGCCTGTACCTTTGTGCAAGCGTGTCTCTTGTATGAGCAAGCGTGCTCGCTGGACTTTCTTGTGGCTTATGGTGTCCCCTGAAAACTGTTCCTTGTTCCCTGTTCCCTATAGCCAAAACACCCGCAGGTTTGGAAAACGCTGCGGGGTTTTGGGGAGATGTTATTTTAGGCTATGGTTCGGGTCGGAGACCACTCACCAGCGAAAAGCGAAAACTGTTCCCTGATAACTGTTCCTTGTTCCCTGATCCCTGTTCCTTGTCAATTCGCTCTGCTTCCTTCTTCTTCCAATCCTGTTTTGCGGCGGCGTGCCTGAGCATCCTGGTTGCCAAGCTGGGCAGTGAAGCTGACTTTAAACAGGCGGCTTTCCCAGCCACCGTTGGCGGTCATGACGAGTCCGCCGAAACGGTTGACACCGCCCCACTGCATGCTGTGGAAGATGTCGCTCATGCCGACCTTGAGGGTGGCGCGTTTTTTCCAGAGGTTTTTTTGCAGTGCGGTTTCGATGCCCCAGAAGTCGGTGCTTTTATAGGTGCCTGCCCAAACGCCGGGGGAACTGTAAAAGCCGGAAATCTCCAGGGTGAAGTCTTTGGGCAGCGTGAAGCTGTTCTGGCCGAAGCAACTGACCGAAGTCGCCTGAACGTCAATGGCTTTGCCTTCTTCAAACTGACCCGTGTAGGCACTGTGTGAGAGGGTGGCGCTGGCGTAGATGTTCCAGTTTTTCATGGGAGAAAAAGGATAGCTTACGCTCAGGCTCGCTACGCGCTCATGGTCGAGGTTGAGGGAGGTAATAAAGCTGCGCACCGACTCGATGGTATCAGTCACCTGCGCGAAATAGTCGCGGGTATCGCTGTAGGTGATGCTGGTATTGAGGGTGTATTTGAAGGTGTGCGAGAGCTGGTATTTGGCGGTGTACTGCGGCTTGAGGAAGGGGTTGCCGCTGGAGTAGCTAAGCTCGTCGAGTTTGTTCTGGAAAGGATTGAGGTCCTGATAGTTAGGCCGGTCGATGCGGCGGCTGAAGCTCAGAGACCACTGGTGGTTGCGTCCGGGGTTGTAGGAAATCCCCGCGCTGGGAAAGAGGTTGATATACCTGCGCTCCACGCGGTCATTGCTGGTGGGCACATCGCTGGTCAGCACGCCCAGCGAATAGGTACGCTCTGCCCGAAGGCCGCCCTGAAATCCCCATTTGCCAAAGGTACGCTGGTACTGCACATAGGCGGCGCTCACCTGCTCCTGATACGTGAAGCTGTTGCTCCGGCTGGTGTCGCGGATCTCGACCTGGTTGATGACATTAAAAAAGTCAAAGGTGTTGTCGGTATTTACATCTGCATATTTACCCCCGAAACTCAGCACGCCACCCCACATTTTGCGCTCATAATCTGCCTTGAATGTCAGGATCCCGATATGGGTTGGGGTGCGGTTGCTGTAAATATTGGCCAGCGTTACCTGCTGCTCTTCGGCATCATAGTAATAGTTGGGCTGGTCTGCGCGGGCCTGGCGGTCATATTCGCCATAATCGGCATCGAAAGTGAAGCTGGTGCCTGAGGTGTCGCGGTAGCGGTAGTTGAGGTTGGCGGTGTAATTGTAGCGCTGGGATATGCCGGAACTGTTGGCCCGGAGGATGGCGAGGGTTTCGCTGTTGGTCTGGTTCTGGATCAGGGTTCGGCTGTTGGTAAAATCGTCATTGTCCGACTGGTTGCCTTGCAACACAAATCCTGCGGTGTGCCGGGAGCCGAGGCTGAGGTCTGCCCCTGCCTTAAACACATGCGCGATCCGGTTGGAGATAATGGTGGTATTCTGGTCGAACACCTGCCCGTTTTGCTCCCGGCGGAAATGCATAAAACTCTGGTTGGGACCGGAGTTGTTGCTGTAGGTACCGAAGAAGTGAACTTTTTTGGTGCGGTGGCTCAGGTCAGCCGAACCATTGTATTTAGGGAAAATGCCAACAGCCCATCCGAGAGTCAGAGAAGCGTGGCTGCCCTGGCGTTTGTCTTTTTTCAGGCGGATGTTGATGATCCCGGCGGTGCCTGCGGCTTCGTAGCGGGCCGAAGGCTGGGTAATGATCTCGATAGACTCGATGGCATCGGAGGGCATGCTGCGCAGCCAGTTGGCCAGCTCGGCACCCGTGAGGGGAGAAGGACGGCCGTCTATATATACACGCACGCCGCCACGACCCTGCACTACGAGGTTGTCATTGGGGTCCACGACCACGCCCGGCGCTTTGCGCAGCAGGCTCAGGGCATCCGAACCCATGGAGAGGATGGTTCCTTCTACATTCAGCACCACCTTTTCGGGCGTTACTTCGACCAGTGCGCGGCGGCTTTCGATTTCGACCGCTGCCAGCTCGGAGGACTTGAGGGCGAGGACACCCAGATCGAGTATCTGATCGTTGCTGAGGGTGATTTTATCCGAAAAAGCGACCGAATAGCCCGCCAGGCTTGTGCGGAGGCGGTACTCGCCCGCAGCCAGCGGTGCCAGAATAAAGCTGCCATCGGCGAGGGTGTAGCCCGCTTTGACGAGTGCGGAGTCGGCGGCGTTGAGGAGGGCAACCGTAGCGAACGGAAGCGCTTCGCCTTCTTCGTCGGTCAGACGGCCTTTCAACTGGCCAGACTGAGCATGTAAAGAAGCAAATTTCCCAAAAATAACAACAATCAGCAGGAGGAATGTAGAAAATTTCATGTAAATTTTTTTAGCATTGGTAATATTGTACGCATTCAGGAGACTTAGGTTACTACCATAAAATCCTTTTCCGGCTTTATTAGTGCCCGAATAAGAAACTATCTTTATGTAACGGTGCGTGATACGAGGACAAACAGGTGGATAGATTTGTTCAGCGAAACTTTTTTCTGCCTGCATATTGCCGCCACCGCCGCAGGAGTGCGTGACTTTGCTGATTTTTTGTACATTTATCGCACAAAACCGATCGTATGGAGCCGGTAGTGTGCATCTGCCGGAATGTGCGTTCCGGTTAATTTTACCCCTATGACAAGCCCCGAAAAACTTGCCCTCCTGCGCGCAAAAATGGCCGATGCAGGCATAGACGCTTACATTATCCCCAATACCGACCCTCACCAGAGCGAGTATATCGCAGCGCACTGGCAGGCCCTCACCTGGCTCAGCGGGTTTAATGGTTCGGCGGCTAATGTGGTTGTTACACAGTCATTTGCAGGACTCTGGACCGACTCGCGCTATTTTTTACAGGCCGAAGCCCAGCTGGCAGACAGCGGTATCGAACTGATGCGCCTCAAGGTGCCGCACACGCCCGAATATGTGGCCTGGATCACCAGCGAACTGCCCCAGAACAGCCGCGTGGGCTTAGACGGGCGCTTGTTTTCGGTGCGCAAATTCCGCGAAATGGAAGCGGCCTTTTCTACCCGCAACATTCACCTCTCAGACGCGGGCGATCTGCCGGGCAGCCTTTGGGAGGACCGACCCGGGATGCCCGCCGATCCGGTATATCTCCACGATCTCCACTTTGCAGGCCGCAGCCACAGCCAGAAAATGCTGGATGTCCGCAAGCGGATGTATGAGGATCAGGTTGAATATCAATTAATTACCTCTCTCGATGATATCGCCTGGCTTTACAATATCCGGGGCAGCGATGTCTCCTGCAATCCGGTCGCGTACAGCTATGCGCTGATTACACCTATGGATTCCGTCCTGTTTATAGCGGGTAAAAAAGTACCGTCTGAAGTGGCGGCAGAACTGCTCAGCCAGGGGGTGCGGATCGCGCCCTATGAGGCTTTGGGTAGCTTTCTCGAAGAAATCCCGGCAGGCAAACACCTGCACCTCGACCCGCAGCGGAGCAGCCAGTCCCTTTTTCAGTATATCCCGCCCAGGGTGCGTGTGATCGAAGGAATCCAATACACCACTCCGCTGAAAGCCTGCAAAAACCCGGTAGAGATCAACCATATCCGCTCGGCCATGCAGCGCGAAGGACTCGCTTGGGTGCGCATGCTGATGTGGATCGAGGCGAATGTGGGCCGCAGAGCCCTGACAGAGTGCGATGTCGCCGACCAGCTGGAGCAGTTTCGCGCCCCGCTGGAACATTACAAAGGCCCCAGCTTCGAAAGTATCATCGGCTACGCCGCCAATGGCGCAATTGTGCACTACCGGCCTGAGCGGGGCAGGGATGCGTCCATTCATCCCGAAAACCTCCTGCTGATAGATGCAGGCGGTCAATATCTCGATGGTACGACGGACATGACCCGGACTTTGGCACTGGGTACGCCCACAGAGGAGCAAAAACGCGATTTTACCCTCGTACTCAAAGGCCATATCCAGGTGGCGATGGGTATTTTTCCACAGGGAACCCGCGCCCACCAGCTCGATACGCTGGCACGGCAGTTTCTCTGGGCGCATCACCTGAACTATGGTCATGGCACGGGCCACGGCGTAGGGTTTTTTCTGAGCGTGCACGAAGGTCCACAGAGCGTCGGTCCCTCAGCCTCCGGCAATGCGGCTACGATCCTCGAACCGGGCATGCTCACCAGCAATGAGCCGGGCATTTACCATCCGGGGGGCTATGGGATCCGGGTAGAGAACCTGGTGGTATGTGTGGAACACGGGGAGCGCGAGGGTTTTGGTAAGTTTCTGGCCTTCGAAACGGTGAGCCTCTGCCCCATTGACCTGCAACTGGTGGATGTGGGTCTGCTGACTGCACCTGAGATTGCCTGGCTCGACAGCTATCACGAGCGGGTGTATGAGACCCTGTCGCCGCTGCTGGAGGAGCCGGAGCGCGTGTGGCTGCGGGGAAAAACGGCTGGTTTAAGACTTGCTTAGGGTCGGAGATTGCTCACAGGAAGGTAGCGGCAACTTTAGTCGCTATGTAAGACTTGTTTCGGATTGGAAATCACTGACAAGCGGTGGTTTGGACGGGACTGGCAGGATTTACAGGATTTCAGTATGACCGCTTGTGCTGTGGCCTCTCTGCGAACGTGGCCATAGCCTGGCGTGCTGGGGCAGGGCGATTGCGGGGAACATTCCCATGCCATGCTGGTTTGCTTTTCTTTCAGTTGTGAATGTCGCTACTGTAATACAATTATTTTAGTAAGAATTGTCTGTCCTTCATACATTTTTGCAAAGTAAACTCCTTTGGGAGAGTTAGAAAGGTCAATATCGTATGAGGTTTGGTTGTGGAATGTATCCATAGCGTACACTTTTTCTCCAATCACATTATAGATTTCCAATTTGTAATTCGGAATCCCTAACCCGTTATTTTTTATCGTGAACTTTCCATTGGAGGGATTGGGAAACACATTAAAACTGCTTTGCATATTGTTATCCGCTATGCTGGTGCTAATATCCTGAAATTTAAATATGGTTCCGGAACTTTTTGTGCCACCATAAGCTGTCATTCCATATAGAAATGTTCCGTCAGAAATAAGAGAGCCTTGAGGGCGACTCCCGTTTGCGGTGCCATCAAAGTCCAACAGCCTGGCGTACCCGGTTCCATCGGGCTTTATTTTAAAAATGGTTCCTAAATCGTTTGTGCCGCCCAGCGATGTCATTCCATAGAGAAATACTCCGTCAAAAATGAGAGAGCCAAAAGGACGACCTCCGTCCGGAGTGCCAGTAAAATCCAGCAGCTTGGCATACCCTGTCCCATTGGTCATTATTTTAAAGATTGTTCCATTAAGGTTTGTGCCGTCTCCCCATGTCATTCCATACAGAAATGTTCCGTCAGAAATAAGAGAGCCAAAAGGAGTACATCCGTCTGGATTGCTGACAAAGTCATACAACTTAGCAAACCCTGTCCCATCGGGCTTTATTTTAAAGATCGTTCCGCAATCAGTTGAACCGCCATTGGTCATTCCATACAGAAATGTTCCATCAAAAATCAGAGAGCCAGTAGGACTGCGTCCGGTTGTAGGCTCATCAAAGTCCAACAGTTTGACATACCCGGTTCCATCGGGCTTTATTTTAAAGATTATTCCATCATTACTTGTACCGCCCCCATTTGTCATACCATACAGAAATGTTCCGTCAGAAATAAGAGAGCCCAAAGGACTACTTCCGGTAGGGCCATTAAATGTCAGCAGAAAATCCAGCAGCTTGACAAATCCGGTTCCATCGGGCAGTATTTTAAACATAGTTCCGTCACCGTTTGTGCCGCCACTGTTTGTCATGCCATAGAGAAATGTTCCATCAAAAAACAGAGAGCCAAGAGGAGAACTTCCGTTGACAGGGCCATCAAAGTCAAACAGCTTGGCGTACCCGGTTCCATCGGGCTTTATTTTAAATATAGTTCCTCTATTGTTTACGCCGCCATTGATTGCGCCGCCCTTACTTGTCACACCATACAGAAATGTTCCGTCAGAAATAAGATTGCCTTGAGGCGTAGCTCCGTCCGGAACGCTGTTAAAGTCATGCAGTTTGGTGTATTGTGCCGAAGTGTTTAACGTTGCAAAAACAAGTGCGAGTGCGAAGATTACATTTTTCATTTTATTTGATGTTACATTTCCCTACCCGGACTGTTAACGTTACATTTTGTTTGCACGTGTGTCTGCCCTCTATATCGCTTGTTAAACTTGCACATAGCGTTAGAGTGTTTGAGCTGTTGTGATAGCAATATACACAAAGATTTTTGTTTTTCGCAAGTTGTCCCGGCTGTGTTTGGGCACTTGGCAATAGCCTGGCGTGCTGGGGCGGGGCGATTGCGGAGAACGTTTCGGGCTTTGCGTTCGGGTGGGTTTCTCTCATAGGCCCCTTTGGGAGAAGTACAAAAGCTGCTATGGGTACGGAAGTCCGGTTGAAAAACAATATGGACTTCCGCATTAAATAGTCACCCGCCAACATCGGCAATCAGCTGGCGTTTGCACCCGTTTATCTTCTTATTGCCATCCGTTCCCCGGTGCTCATAAATCGCTTGCACTGAGCATAGCTGAAGCGCAGGAACCGACTTAACACGTTGACTATCAATGTATATCTGATTCAGCGGCAGATTGCGCCATTGGTTTCTGGGAATCCGTCAGCTCGCTGTACTGAGAGGTCAAACCTAAAGGCCTAATGACTAAACCTAATGACCTCGCCCCTCTTTTCAAAATCCGAACAAGCTCTAAGCCCGAAAACCCTAATCTCTTAAAACCGCTGTTAGCAGAAGTATTTTTACTTAATGTTGTTTTCTTCTAATAATCCAGCTAATGCTTTTCCACCCCAATCTTCTGTTAGTTTTTTGTTTATTTTTAGCGTTTCAACTATTCTATCATTTATTACTTCATCCTCAAATCCAATGAGTGTTTTAGCAATTTCAAGATACACATGTGCATTCCATTCTTTTTCAAATCTTTTAAATAGGTTTTCTACAAATTTCTTGTCGTTATTTTTTTTAATGAATGAAGTGTAAATAGGAAAATCATGAACGTTTGCATCTAAAATTTTGGAATTAATAATTTGGTAGGCAAGTTCCTTATCATTCATTAATACCAAGTTAAGCATACTTTCTTCTAAATTATCTGTAAAAATATTTTCACTAAACGTTGGTATGACATCTTTTTCATATTTTATATCAAGAAGTTCATTAACAG
>RDXT01000792.1 GCA_004292985.1 Bacteroidota bacterium | reverse complement strand
TGTAAAGTCATTCGCAGAGATGAAAACCCGCCCTACATTTGTTTTCAAATATCCTGCAAATGAATCTGATATATCGAATGATCGGCGGGCTGTGTTTGGCGGCGCTTCTACCGGGGCTGACCCTGCGGGGACAGACGGTCCTGCACTCACCGGAGGAGGCATGGGCGCAGGCACAGACCCAACTGAGCCGCGTCAAAACGGCGGCCTACCAAAGCCAGGACCTCGCGGCTGATGCGAAAATCAGCCAGGCAGGCTACCTGCCAACCCTGCGCCTCACGGGCAAGACCGACTACTACCCCAGCCTGCCTGTGCAGCTGATCCCGGGAGAGATTTTCGGCGGACAGCCGGGCAGCTTTCAGGAAGTGCGCTTCGGGCAACCCTGGGTGATGAACACGGGCCTGGAATTTCAGTGGCCGGTGTTTCAGATGGAAAAATGGCTCGACATCCGAGCCTCGCAACAGGCTGCGGGCCAGGGACTTATCAACGAAGACCTGGAAGCCGAGCGCCTGAAAATCTCGCTGATCCAGGCCTATTATGAGGCGCTGTTCTGGCAGGACTATGTGCCCTTTGCCGAAGGGCTGGGCGTGCAGGCCGAGGCGCTTTACACGATTACACAGGAAAAATTTGAGCAAGGCCTTATTTCGCGGCTCGACCTCAACCGGAGCGAGTCGCTGCGCCAGCAGATCGCCATGCAGATCACGGAGGCCCGCAGCCGCCGCGCGCGCACGCTGCTGCGCCTCAAAGAAACGATGCAGATGCCACTCGATGCCGAACTGACGCTAAGTGACTCGCTTTCAGGCGCTTCCCTCCTGCGGCCTGTCAGTCCGGGGGTGGAACTGGACCCCGCCCTGCGCCTCTCTCTGCTGCAAACCGATCTGGCGGCAACACGCCTTCAGGCCCGCAAATGGAGGGCTGCCCCGACGCTCTCGCTCAGTAGCAGCTACCAGTTTCAATGGCAGACCGATAATTTGCTCAAGTCGCAAAATTATGCGGCATTTAACTACGGACTGGTGAGCCTCTCCCTGCAATGGACCCTATATCAGGGCGGTACGCAGCGCACGCTTCAGCACAAGGCGCAGATTCAGCTCGACCAGGCAAGGGAGCAGGCGACCCGCACCCGCTATGAACTCGAAGCCCAGACCGCCCAGTGGCAGTCGCAGTGGCAGGAAGCCGCAGACCTGCGCCCATCCGCCGCCGCCCGCTACGACCTTACGGCACGCAACCTCGCACTGGCACTCTCCCGCCTTTCTGAAGGCTACAGCAACCTCGACGAATACTTTCAACTCTATCAGGAACATATCCAGGCTGCACAGGCCTCTTTCCAAAACCGTCTCAACCTGCATGTATATGAGCAACTCCTTCAATTGTAATATTTCTGCTGCGGGGGCTGCGCTCCTGCTCTCCGGGGTATTGTTTTTTTCTGCCTGCAAACCGGCTTCTGCCCCCCTTCGCCCCGAGCGGCGCACCCTTACCGAAGCCGTGTATGCCTCCGGTATGCTGCTGCCCGAAAACGAATACCGCGTCTATGCCAATACCGACGGCATCCTGATGCAGGCGCTGGTAGAAGAAGGCGACACGATCCGCAAAGGGCAGGCGCTTTTCCGCGTGGAATCCAATGTCCGCAAGGTGCAGGAATCTCTGCTTTCGGAGATTTACCAGGCTACGCGGGGACGCTCCACGCCTGTATTTGAAGAAATTGACCTCAAACTGGCCTCTTTGTCCGGAAAACTGGCCGCCGACAGCCTCAATTTTCTGCGCCTCGATGCGCTGGTGAAAACGGAGGCGGTTTCGCGGGCAGAATGGGAGCGGGCCAAACTGCAATACGAAACCACCCGCCGCGACCGCGATGGTCTCCGGGTGCAGCGCGACAACCTGAAATATCAGACAAAAATCGAAGCGGTACAGGCTGAAAATCAGTACCGGAACCTTCAGTCCCAAAACCGCGAAGGGCTGGTCATGAGTCTGCTCGACGGTGTGGTATATGAAGTCTATAAAAAGCCGGGCGAGCGGGTGATGTCCAATGATCCG
>RDXT01000620.1 GCA_004292985.1 Bacteroidota bacterium | reverse complement strand
TCTGGCGGTCAAAACGTCCGGCGCGCATAAGCGCAGGGTCGAGCACGTCGGGGCGGTTGGTGGCCGCCATGATGATTACGCCCGAGTCGGAGTTGAATCCGTCCATCTCGACGAGCAACTGGTTGAGGGTATTTTCGCGCTCGTCGTTGCCTCCGGTAACATTCATGCGGCCCCGGCTGCGGCCTACGGCATCAATTTCATCAATGAAAATGATACAAGGCGCTTTTTTTTTTTTTTTTTTGAAAAGGTCGCGTACACGTGCAGTGCCCACACCTACGAACATTTCGACGAAGTCAGAGCCGCTGAGGGAGAAAAAGGGCACCTTGGCTTCACCTGCTACAGCCTTGGCCAGCAGGGTCTTACCTGTACCGGGAGGGCCTACGAGCAGCACCCCTTTGGGGATGTGACCTCCGAGGCGTGTGAATTTTTGCGGGCTTTTCAGGAACTCCACAACCTCCTGCACTTCCTCTTTAGCTTCTTCAAGGCCTGCAACGTCATTAAACGTTACATTCACCTTGTTCTCTTTATCATACAGACTGGCGCGGCTTTTTCCGATATTGAATATCTGACCACCACCAGCTCCGCCGCCTACGCGCCGCATAAAGAAAAGCCATAGCGCTATCAGGATCAGGATAGGCAGGACAAATCCGATGAGGTCTTCCCAGCGGGTTACTTCCTTGCCTTCGGTGCCGATCTTTTTGTTCTCAAAATACTGAACAGCATCCTGTGTGGAGGCAAATTTAGTAACAAACTGCGGTCCCTCTTTGGTAACCTTGTGCCCATGCTGATTGGCGAAGGCAACCCCTTTTTCGTTCAGGTACGAACGCGCTTCGGGGGTGTTGGTGATGATCTCTGCCCGGTCAATGAACCCCGAGTCGGCATACTGGGTAAGTTCAGACTTTTTGATCAGTTCGATCCCCGGTTTCCGTTGAGACAGGAAGGATCCCAATAAGACAAAAGCCAGCACCACCAGGTAGATCCAATAGATATTGCCGTTTTTTCGCTCTTTATTTTCTGCCATATAAGCTGTTACGTTCGCTTGGGCCTTTTACAGCGTTGATAAAATTACGCTTAAATGCCGATTAAACAATAAATTAAGGTTGCAAAATACATACCTCCGGGGGAAATCTGCCAATTTTTCCGGAATGTGTGGAAAAATACAGACATCTTTGTAAGAACAGTGTTTTTTGCAACACTGGGGCATAGACGGATCATAGAGAACGGATATTGTATAAAGTTGTTTTTCTTTTTGACCCAGAACCAGGAATATGTGTGGCAGATATACATTTACCCGCAAACCAGAGGCTTCCAGAGTCCTTTCGCCTGATGGTGCTCCCGTGCCTGAAGGCCCGCGCTACAACATTGCCCCCACCCAATATGCGCCCATCCGCCTGCTTTCGGATCCGGAGCCGGTCTATTATTACCGCTGGGGTCTGATTCCTTTCTGGGCGAAAGACGCTAAAATTGGTGCCTCGATGATCAATGCAAGGTCCGAGACGGTGGATGAAAAACCCGCTTTCCGCAACCTGATCCGCCAGGGGAGCCGCTGTCTGGTACTGGCTGACAGCTTTTATGAATGGAAAACGGATGGCAAAACCAAGCAGCCGTATCGCATCGGCCTGCGTTCGGGGGCGCCTTTTTTCTGCGCAGGACTCACCTCCGTGTGGCGAAACCCCGCAGGCGGACAGATTTCCAGCTATACGATCCTGACGACAAGCCCCAACGAGCTGATGGAGGGTATTCACGACCGCATGCCCGTGATATTACCCCGCGAAGCGGCGGCGGTGTGGATGGATCCCCGCGCCGAAACCGGAGACTGTCTGGCCCTGTTGCGGCCCTATGAATCGGCTGAAATGCTGGCTTATCCGGTATCTTCCCGCGTGGGAAATGTGCGCAACGACGATGCCGATCTTATTTTGCCTCTTTCGCCGGATGTACCTGCGTGATACCTTTGCGCTATGAACACTTGGAGAAAGCTGGCGGATCGCTTTGACCAGGAACCCCGGCTGAGTCTGTGGGCGATCGGTATATGGGTGGCCTTAAACGTAATCCAGGCGATTTTTACGGAGCTTTTTCACGACGAAGCCTACTACTGGATGTTTTCGCAGCATCTGGCCTGGGGCTATTTTGAGCACCCGCCGATGATCGCCCTGATGATCCGTACAGGGACATTGCTGAGCGATACGGAGCTGGGTGTCAGGCTTTTCCCGATCCTGTGCAATGCGCTGGCGCTGCTGCTGATACTCGATATGGCAGGCCCCCGCAAGCGGCTTCTGCTGCTGGTCTTGCTTTTTTCGGTGTTTGAAGTACATATCGGCGGATTTTTTGCTGCCCCCGACGCACCGCTGAGTCTGTTTGCCACGCTCTACTTTTATATGCTGCGGAGGTACCTGGCAAATGATGGCTGGGCGAATGTGTTTCTGTTTGCCCTGGTTATCAGCGCGATGCTCTACAGCAAATACCACGGCGCGATGGTGCTGTTTTTCACCATCTGCTCTTTTCCGGCGCTACTCACCCGGCGTTCGTTCTGGCTGCTGGGTATCACGAGCGTAGTGCTGTGCCTTCCTCTGCTGCTGCATCTGTATGGGCAAAACTTTGGAACCTTCGCCTTTCACCTGGGGGACAGGGTGCACAAGCCCTGGTCGCCGGAATTCACCCTGAACTTTCTCGGAGGACAGATATTGATCGCAGGGCCGATTTCCGGACTGATCTTATTGCCTGCGGCCTTTTTATATAAGACGAAGGATCGCTGGGAGCGCGCCCTCAAATGGAGTTTGGCAGGTGTGCTGCTGTTTTTGTTTGCGATGAGCTTCCGGACCTGGATCGAGGCCAACTGGTCTGCGTCCATTTTTGTGCCTACGCTGGTGCTGGCATTTAAGTACATCAGCGAATACGAGCGCTGGGAACGCTGGGCCTGGCGCATTGCCCTGCCGGGGATTGTGGTGCTGCTTCTGTTCCGGATACACCTCGTAGTCCCCTTTGTTCCCGGACTCAATACCCTGCGCAATGAAGTGCATGGCTGGAAAGAATGGGCGCACCAGATCGAGGAGATCGCAGGAGATGAGCCTGTGCTGTTTTATAATTCCTATGCGCAGCCTTCAAAATACACCTATTATACCCGGAAACTGGCCTATCCGCTCAATAATTTTCTGTATCACACCACGCAATATGAAGCCTGGGGTATAGAAGACTCGCTGCAGGGGCGGCCTGCCTGGTATTTTACCACAGAGGGTGGCTGCACATCCTGCGATACGGTGCGTACGGCTACGGGCAAACTGTTTTATTATCAGCGGATTAACCCTTTTTACAGCTATCCCTATCTGCGGATGGATATTGTCTCTCCGCCTGCTGAAGTGGTATCGGGACAGGACGTGGAACTCGATGTGCAGATACGTTCCCTGAAAGGAGAGATTCGGTTTGACCGCAATCCGGAGTTTCCGGTGTCGCTGGTCGTATTTGTGATGCAGAAAGGCGTATGGAAATACTATTTGCCTGCCTTTGTAGATATGACTCCGATGAAAATAGGCCCCGAAGGTCTTGTTCAGCGGATAAAAATACCCTGTAAGATGCCTCCGGGCGACTACGAGTGGTATGTAACCTACTCTTCCGGCTGGATGCACCCCGGTATGGTCAGTCATTTTGTCCCGTTTCGCGTAATTGCACCCTCCAAATGAAAAAAATATTCGCTCTCCTGCTACTTACTGCCAGTTTGTCTGCATGCAGGCCCCCGCAAACATCGGGTAATGCCCGGGAGGAAAGCCCTTCTCTGCCTCCGGTAGTGCAGGCTGATACCCTGAAACCCCAGACGGTAGCCCCGGCACCCTCTGCGCTCGAAGTCCGGCTGCAGGGCGCAGGCCTGGTCAATATCCGTGCGGAAGATCCCGAAATCGAGGTGCGGATGATGTACTCTACGCCCGATAATTTTCTGGGGAAGGATGTATATGGCGACTTTGATCAGTGTTATCTCCAGGCTGAAGTGGCGGCGCGGCTGGCAAAGGCCGACAGCTTTTTGAAAGAGAAGCACCCCCGTCTCCGCCTGGTCGTGTTTGACTGTGTGCGTCCGCGCTCTGTGCAGTACCAGATGTGGGAAATTGTGAAAGGCACTGAGCAGCAGCAATATGTGGCCGCGCCCGGCGGTCAGGGTTCGATGCACAACTATGGCTGCGCCGTGGATCTGGGCCTTGTGTCGCTCGATACGGGCCTGGTGGACATGGGTACGCCTTTCGATTTTTTTGGAGAGCTGGCCCATCCGCAGCATGAAAAGCGCTTCCTGGCCTCAGGCGAGCTGACAGCGGCACAGGTGAGCCACCGCGAGATTCTGCGGGCATCTATGCGCAGCGCGGGTTTTGCGGGTATCCCGCATGAGTGGTGGCATTTTATCGCTTTTAACCCCGAAGAAGTGCGCGCCCGATATAAAATTGTCGAATAATCAGGGCAGAGCCTTGTTCTGGCTGTCGGGCGGCGGCAGCGTGTCGGGAAAAACGGGCTTGTCAGGCTTTTCGGAGATGCGCCACTTCATGCCTTCGAGTTCATTGGGTTTGCCATAGACCTCAAAATAGGGCGAAAATGTGCCTTCGGGCTTGGCCAGAAACAGGATGCGGCTCACTTCATTATCTTCAAAGTAGATAAACATTTCCTGCGAAAGGGCTTGATTCATCCCCTGATAGCTCACGTTCACGCTGTCTTTGTCATCGCGCACGAAGTAGATGCTTTCGCTGTTGCCGGTCACGTGGAGGCGCGAAATCTGGTTGTCTTTAAATTTAGCCTGAAATTCCTTGCCTTTGATCTGGTTAAAGCCGATCGTGTCCTCTTTGGCTGCGAGAAATCCTGCCCCACCCACCCACATCGAGTCGGCCTCCTGGTTTTTCATCCAGATAGCAATGGTATCGCCCGTGAGCTGGTTTTCTTTTGACCAGATGACCGGGTCGCCATATAGATAAATCAGTGAATCGTCGTAAAAATACATCAGCGAGTCCGCGCGGCCCTGCATTTCATTCATAAAAAACCGCACATGGTAGTAGGCTTTAAACATCTTGTGGTCCAGGGTGTCGCTGTAGGTGCGCAGGGTATCGGCAAATATATATAAGGTGTCATCGTCGAAGGTCTGGATGGCCACCGGATCGAGGGTGAGCATACTTTCATCCGTTTCCCGGTTAAATTGCCCGTAATTGCCCCGTATCTGAAGGCTGGAGTCCTCCTGCTCGATGATCACGCGCCCCTGGGCAGTGCCTTTGTTGCCTTTGTCGGTATAAAAAAGGGTATCTGCCGTGATTTGATAGGTGGAGTCTTTGACCGTGGAGCGTTTAAACAGGTTTACGATGCCTGCTTCTGTATCATAGGTGCCTTTGGTCGTTTCAACTTCGCCATCTTCACTCAAAATGCGCGTAAATGTTACAAAACGGGCGACTTTGGTCTCCGTATCATAGGCGAGGGTATCTGTATAGAGGGTATAATCCGGGTTTTTCAGCTCGACCTTCCGTTTAAAAAAAGCCTCTTTCCGGTTGGGATAATAGTAGCCGTATTCACTGTTCAGTACGGTTTCGCCATCCACGAGCTTGCCTCCGCCCTGGTAATAGCCATAGTCTTCGTTGCGGTAATAGGTCAGGCGGTTGGTGGTCAGCACAGATTTTTGTTTCAGCAGGCGGATTTTGTTATAAACTTCCGCAATGCGGGTATTGCCGTCGTATGTCACGCGGTCTCCGTACAGAAAAACACTGTCGGGCATCTCGATTTTGATCCGGCTGAAAGCCTCGAAGCGGTTGTCCACTTCATACAGATAGGCGCTGTCGCAGTTAAAATAGCTGGAGTCCTGCTTCAGCCGCACATGGCCGATCAGTTTCTGGATTCCCACGCCCGATTCGACGGAGTAGCTGAGGATGTCTGAGTTCAGAATCTGAATCCGGTTGGATTGCCCCGAAGTATCCTGGAATACAGTCGTTTGCTGGGCCAGAAGTCCCGCAGGCATACACAAGAAGAGAATCGGTATCCAAAGTTTCATGCAGGCAAATTTCAGCAAAAGTGTCGGATTTATATAATAAGGTTGCATTATAGTGAAATAAAATCTAACACTGTTTTTATTGTAAAATACAATTAATGCCTACTCGTTTGATAATCAATGATATGCAAAGCATTCGTCTTTTTATTTGCGGGAAACGGTTTCCTTATCAGTGCTTTCTGAGGGAACGAAGAGGGTGATCTCCTCACCTCCGGGCACTGCACGGCGTTCGATCAGCCGGGTCTGCGCTGCATTTCCAGCGGCATACACTTCTCCCTGCCAGGCTTGGGTTTTGAAGCCTTCTTTGCGCAGGCGCAGCAGTTGGGGGTGTACCGTTTGCATAAGCCGGGCAACATAGGGGTCTGCGGGTGCGTGGATCAGTTCGTCGGGGCAGCCCGCCTGAAGCATTTTACCCCGGTACATCACGAGCATCTGGTCAGAAATGGCACAGGCGTCGTCCACGTCGTGCGTCACAAAAATGGCCGTAGTGCCTTGTTTGCGAAGCATTTGGCTGAGTTCATCCCGCAGTTGCTCGTGGATCAGCGCGTCGAGGTTGCTGAAAGGTTCGTCGAGCAGCAATAGGGCAGGGGAGGGGGCAAGCGCCCGCGCGAGAGCTGCCCGCTGCTGTTCACCTCCGCTCAGCTGGTGAGGATATTTTTGGGCCAGGGAGCTGAGACCAGTGAGGCTCATCATTTCTTCTATGCGTGTTTTCCGGGCGCTGCTGCTGAGCTTGCCCAGACCGAAGGCGATGTTTTTCGCAATATTCAGGTGAGGAAAAAGCGCATAATCCTGAAATACCATCCCGATACCTCTCTTTTCCGGGGGGGCAAAGGACAGGTCTCTGCCGTTTAAACGGATCTGTCCGCAGTCGGGGGCCTCAAATCCGGCCAGCAGGCGCAGAAGGGTGGTTTTGCCCGAGCCGCTTTCGCCCACCAGCGACAGGATCTGCCCTTCTTCAAGTTCAAAAGAAAGCGGAAACAGTTCGAAGCCTGCATATCGTTTGCCGAGGGACTGTATAGAGAGAAGGGGCATACGGTTGAGGGTTAAGGGTGGGCGGAGTTGGCGACCCGGTTGAGCCACAAGGCGGGTACAATGCTGATACACACGATCAGTAAAGCGGGCAATGCCGCCTGGGCCATCCGCTCATCTCCGGCCAGATCGAATGTGCGGGTGGCAAGCGTATCAAAGTTAAAAGGCCTCAGGATCAGGGTCAAAGGCAGCTCTTTCATGATGTCCACAAAGGCCATGATAAATGCGGCAAATATACTATTCCTAATTAACGGAAAATGTATTGAAAATAATATCGAAAAATTTGAAGCACCCAGCGAACGGGCAGAATCGTCTATCGAGCGGGCGGTTCGCTGCATTCCGGCCTCGATGGGCTGATAGGCCACCGCCAGAAAACGCACCAGACAAGCCAGCAAAAGCGGTACAAACCAGGCGGTGAGAAACTGTCCCCAGCCGGAGAAGATAGCCATCATCCCCACGGCAATCACTGCACCTGGCACGGCATAGCCCAGGGTGGCCAGTCGTACGGAAAGATGCGCCTTTTGCTCATGCGAAATGCGGGCGGTCCATGCCAGCAA
>RDXT01000619.1:1574-9174 GCA_004292985.1 Bacteroidota bacterium | reverse complement strand
CCCGTGGGCGGAGTGGTCGTTAGCCGCAACGCCATTCACCCGGGTATGCACAGCGCGGACATCTGCTGCTCGGTGATGCTGACAAATCTGGGGAAACGCAACCCGGGAACGGTCCTGGACACGGCGCAGCAGGTAACGCATTTTGGTCCCGGTGGCCGGAAAGGTGCGCAGATGTTCGATCTGCCCGGCGATATTCTGGAGGAGTTTAAGGCCAACCCCTTTCTGAATTCGCCCAAAAGCCTGCTCATGGCCCGCGAACACATGGGTACGCAGGGCGACGGCAACCACTTCCTCTATGTGGGTGTTTCGCGAAACACAGGCGACACGATACTTGTCACGCACCATGGCTCACGGGGCGTAGGGGCGATGCTGTACAGCAACGGGATGAAAATCGCAGAGAAATTCCGGCGCGAAATTTCGGTCGAAACGGCCCCGGCCAATGCCTGGATTCCCGCCAACTCGCCGGAGGGGCGGCACTACTGGAGTGCCCTCCAGACCATTCGTGGATGGACGAAACAAAACCACGTTTCCATCCACGATGCGCTCTGCCGCAGGCTGGGGATTGATTTTGTGCACCGCTACTGGAACGAGCACAACTTTGTCTTCCGGGATGGAGACCTCTATTACCACGCCAAGGGCGCGACTCCGCTCGATCCTAAATTTATGCCCGACATCACGGGTCCGCGGATTATTCCACTGAACATGGCGCAGCCCATCTTGATTGTGGAAGGCGAAACGACGGAAAATAACCTCGGCTTTGCCCCCCACGGTGCGGGTCGTAACCTCAGCCGTTCGCAACACAAAAGAGACAAGGGCAACCGCACGCCGCAGAAGATTTTCGAGGAAGAAACGCAGGGAATTGACGCGCGTTTTTTCTTCGACAGAATAGACATTTCAGAGTTGCCGAGTGCCTATAAAAATGCAGAAGAGGTAAAACGGCAGATTGCGCATTTTGAGCTGGCGCGTACCCTCGATGAGATCATGCCCTACGGCTGCATCATGGCAGGCGACTGGGAGGCAGATGCGCCCTGGCGGAAGAAAAAGGCGGCAAAGAGAAACTAAGCGAGGTTCCCTACAAACGTCCCTCCCGCTTCATCAGCATCATTTTATAGATCGCTGCGACGGTGAGGGAGTCTTTAATTTTGCGGGCTTCGACCTGGGCAAATACGTCTTCGAGGCGCATTTTGCGGACAGTGAGGACCTCCGTTTCTTCGGGAGAGGGCAGCTCCTGGCGCAGGCCGGTGGCGAGGTAAACGATGCCCCATTCGTCGGAGACGGAGTTGGAGAGGTTCATTTCGAGGATCGGCTCGTAGGTCTCAGCGACAAGGCCGGTCTCTTCGAGGAGTTCGCGGCGGGCGGTATCTATGGGCTCTTCGCCGGGAGGGCTGCCACCTTCGGGGATTTCCCACTCATATCGGTCGAGCGGGAAACGCCATTGGCCCACCATCCATATCCAGCCGTCTTCGTAGGGAACCACCCCCACAGCATCTCCCTGAAAATGGACTTTGCCGTAGATTCCGGGATTTCCGGCAGGCGTAAGTACCTGATATTCAGTGAGACTGATCCATTTGTTTTCGTAAATCAGCTTTGAGTCGAGGACCGTCCAGGGATTTTTTTCTTGCATAAAGGCGGACTTACATTTCGCGGGTGATGCTCTGCACCACCTTAAAATGGCTGAAAAACTCCCGTGCGATCAGGCGCAGCACGGTATAGGTGGGTACTGCAAGGATCATGCCTCCGATTCCGCCGATCTGGGCGGCGGCAATGGTCACCAGGAATATCTCCAGCGGGTGCGCTTTTACGCTGTTGGAGGAGATGTAGGGCATGACCACAAAATTATCAATCCATTGAACGACGATGCAGACGGCAACCGCTTTGGCCACCATCGGCAGGGTTTCGGAATAAAGTTCGAGCTGAAGGCCGCTTATGAGGGTAAGGGTACCGCCGAGGGCTGCACCCAGCAGGGGTCCGACATAGGGAATGACATTCAGCAGGCCTGCAAAAAAACCAATCAGCAGCGAATTGGGCACCCCAAATATCCATAAACCCAGCGAAACCAATCCCCAGACCAATAGTAACTCGATCAGCATACCGATAAAATACCGGCTCAGCAGGCGGCGGGTTTCTGAAAGAATGGTCTTGACCTGGGTGATGTACTTCGAAGGGGTGAGGGTGAGCGCTATTCGGGCAAAAAGACTCCTGTCTTTGAGAAAGAAAAAGGCAATAAAACTCACGGTGAAAAAGGCCACAAAAAAGTCACCCGTGTAGCCCGCTATTGAATTGACGATGCCCGAAACGTTGATCGCCGAAGCGAAGGTAAGCGCGCGCTGGCTCAGGTATTCCTCCAGCGAAAGCGAATCGGTGTAGATCCGGTAGCCGCGGAGAGCCACTTCGGCATCATGCAAAGGGTCATGCACCGAGCTTTCGATCCGCGATACATCAAAATTTTGAAGCTGGGCACCCTGCTCCACAATCGGAGGGATGAGTTGAAGGAACAGAATGCCCAGAATGCCATACATCAGCACGAGGGTCAGCAGCGCTTTCAGGGCATTGGGGAGCCTGAATTTGCGAAACTGCACCTTATCCAGCATCCCGATCAGGGGCTGGCCGATCAGCGAGAGCACGGCTGCGACCAGCACATATCCCACGATGCCGCGAAAGTACCACAGCAGGCCCAGCGACAGCAGCACCGAGGGAATAATGATCCACAGACGTTCTTTCGCTTGCATAGTATTTATTCAGGTTTTTTATCTACCACGATCCGGTTTTCCTGGTTGGCAAGTTCCCATGCCGTATGAAACACCAGTCGTCCGATTTTGGCCATTTTCTCATAATTGAGTTTCCAGTAGTCGTCGGTCGGCTTATGGTAATCTACGTGCACCCCGGTAAAATAGAAAATGACCGGGATATTGTTTTTGGCAAAATTGTAGTGGTCGCTGCGGTAGTAAAAGCGGTTGGGGTCTTTTTCGTCATTATAGGTATAGTCCATGACGAGGCCCGAATAGGTTTTGTTGGTTTTTTCGCTGAGGGTATGCAACTCGGAGCTGAGTTTATCCGCGCCGATAACATACACATAGTTGGCGGAGTCTTTGCTGCTTTCGTAGCGGGCATCGATGCGTCCGGTCATGTCTATGTTGAGGTCCACGACGGTATTTGCCAGCGGATAGATGGGGTTGTCGGTATAATATTCAGAACCGAGCAGGCCTTTTTCCTCACCGGAAACGGTCATAAACAGGATGCTGCGGCGGGGCTGGTAGCCATCGCGGGCGGCCTGGGCAAAGGCTTCGGCGAGTTCGAGTACGGTCGAGGTGCCGGAACCGTCGTCATCCGCGCCATTGTTGATCTGGCCATTGGTGATGCCGATGTGATCGTAGTGGGCGGTAATGATGATCAGCTCGTCTTTTTTGTCGGTTCCTTCGAGGTAGCCCAGCACATTGCCGCCGGGTTTGGAGCTGCGCTCTGCCTGCGAAACGTAGGTAAGCGGCGCTTTTTTCAGGTTGAGCACCGGAGGAACGGGGCTTTTGACCAATTCGGCACGCAGCTTGGCCACGGTGGTTTTGGCTGCGCTCAGATAGAGGTCGGCAGCAGATTCTTTCACCATCACCATCAGGCTCTGGTTATCGGAAAGGGCCTCCCCTACCTCCGTAAATCGCCGGGGAATAAAGCGGGACAACAGGCTGTATGTCGTATCGGGCAGCACCAGCAACACCGTTGCAGCGCCCAGTTCCTGCAGGGCACGGAAACGCGCACTCCAGTCCGCAAACTGCTCCCGCAGCGACAGGTCACGCTGCTCCGGATAGCCCGCGAGCATCATGGCCATGTTTCCCTCGAGTTTCAGTCCTTCGAGGTTGTTGTATCCGGCTTCAGATAGGCCATAGCCGACAAACTGAGGAATGCCTGTTTGTGTAGGTGGCGGTGTTCCTCCCACACATACGAAGCCGGAGCCGTAGTCATAGGTTTTTTTCCCCAGGGTGAGTTTGGAGCCGCCAATGTCCACCGTATTGAGGTAAAAGGGCTGAAAGTAGGACTGTGTTTCGGGTACGCCGGGCTTGAGGCCCACGCGCATAAAGTGGCTGCGGATGTACAGCCCGGCGAGTTGCATGCCCCGCTCACCTGTTTCGCGGCCTTCGAGCAGGTCGTCGGCGAGAAACTGCTCGTGCGCCTTGAGGTCGGCAGCGGTGATTCCGGCGGCGTAGCGCACAGATGGGTCAGGTTCCTGGGCTTTGAGCATCAGCGCCATTACACCCAGAAACATGAGAGAGAGAATACGTTTCATATAGAGTAAGATCAACTATTCAATAAAATATACCGGAACCGGTTCAGAGTGCCTTTACGATTTCAGCAAACTCCCGCGATTTGAGGCTGGCACCCCCTACGAGGCCGCCGTCAATATCAGGCTGTGCAAAAAGGACTTTGGCATTGTCGGCTTTTACGCTTCCGCCATAGAGAATCGAAATGGAAGCGGCCACCTCAGCGCCATATTGTGCGGCGATCAGGGTGCGGATATAAGCATGTACTTCCTGTGCCTGCTCCGGGCTGGCGGTGCGGCCTGTGCCGATGGCCCATACGGGTTCGTAGGCGATGACCAGTTTGGAGAAAGCAGCGGCATCGAGGTGAAAAGCGCCTTCGCTCAGTTGCACGCGGTTAACTTCGAGGGTATGACCTGCTTCGCGCTCTTCGAGGGTTTCGCCGATGCAGTAGATCGGGGTGATGTCGCGCTCCAGCAGGCGGTTGATTTTTTCGGCCAGCAAGGCATTGCCTTCGTGGAAATACTGGCGGCGCTCCGAGTGACCTACAATGCAGTGCGAGCAATGCATGGAAGCCAGCATGGGAGCCGACACTTCGCCTGTAAATGCGCCCGAAACACTCTGGTGCACATTCTGCCCGGACAGGTAAAAGCCCGGATAGTCCTTGATCTGGTGATGTACCAGGCCGAGATATGGAAAAGGAGGTGCGAATACAACTTCCGCAGTTCCGGTATATTCGCTCCGGATAATCTGGACCGTTTCACTGAGCAGCCATTGGGCCTCTGTAGCGTCGAGATTCATTTTCCAGTTACCGGCAGCTATGCGCTTGCGCATGGTTTCGGGGTGTTAAAGTGTGGATATATTTCAGAATTCTGAGAATTTCGCAAATATAAGGGCTTTTCTGTCTTCGCGCCTATGTATCAGCCGCTTTCTCTACGAAAGCCATCGTCCGATCTGCGTAAGGTCCACATTTCCACCCGTGAGGATGATGCCCACCCCTTGCCCTTCAAACAAATCTCTGCGTTTGAGCACGGCGGCCAGCGGCACCACACAACTGGGTTCCACCACAATCTTCATCCGCTCATAGACCAGGCGCAGGGCTTCGATGATTTCCGCTTCGCTCACCAGAATGATCTCCGTAACGTGCTCGCGGATAATGCCGAGCGTACGCGGGCTGAGGGCTGTCATCAGGCCGTCGGCAATAGTGGAGACAAAAGGCGCCTTTTCGACCTTTCCGCTCTGAAAAGACAAGATGGCATCGGCAGCGCCTTCGGGTTCTCCGGCATACATCTTCCCGCCGGGCAGCAGGTAGTGGCGGCTCAGGGCGGAGCCGGACATCAGGCCGCCGCCACCGACAGGGGCAATGACCGCATTGAGGTCCGGCACATCTTCGATCAGTTCTTTGGCGCAGGTGGCCTGTCCTGCAATCACGCGGTCGTCGTCGTAGGGATGGATAAAGCTGGCCCCTGTGCGCTCCACGACTTCCCGAAGGGTGCTCTCGCGGGCCTGCTGGTTGGGTTCGCAGAAAATCACTTCGCCGCCGTAGCCTTGCACAGCCGCTACCTTCACTTTGGGCGAGGTATGCGGCATCACGATATAGGCTTTTACACCCAGTTGCCGGGCTGCGTAGGCAATCGCCTGGGCATGGTTGCCGGAGGAGTGGGTGGCGAGACCCTTTTGCAGTTCTTCGGGCGAAAGAGACAATGCGGCATTCATCCCACCCCGGATTTTAAATGCGCCGATCTTTTGAAAATTCTCGCATTTAAAAAAAAGAGAAGCGCCCGAACGCTGGTTCAGGGTTTCTGACGTCAGAATGGGGGTGCGGTGGATGTAGGGGCGAATGCGGTCGTGGGCGGACTGGATGTGGGGGAGGGAGACGTTAGACATGAGACGCAAGACGTTAGACTGGAGAGAAGGGACTTGGGGAAGGGCGGTTTAAGTTACGGGAGATTTTTTCTCCTTCAAAACCGGAGGAGTTTTACCTGGAGGTCCACACTGCGGAAGGGCTGCACCCGGTAGCGGGCGGCTTCGTCTATTTTCACCCATGCGCTGACGGGGAGGCGGTTTTCGAGCTTGAGTTCGAGGCGGCAAAGGGGGGAGTAGCCGCTGGGGTTTTGCTGTACGTAGGAGGGGAGGCGAAAGCGGAGGGAGGATATGCTGCCGGTATCTGCCGGGGCGAAGGGTTTTGCGACCGGGGCGGGATTACCTGCCTGTATGCGCACCTGGGCTGCCAATCTCCCGGCGGGGAGGATCAGCCACAATAAAAGGAAGGGCAGGAGGTATCGCAGCATAAAAAAACCTGTGGGCTTTGGGTCCCACAGGTATAACGTGTACGCTGATAAAGAGTTTATCACATCGCTTTTTTCCACTCGGCGATGTACTCCTTGTTCATGCGGATATAGTTGTCGTCTTTGTCTGCTTTGGCCAGCTCGATGGCGCGCTCGGAGGTTTTGATTGCCTCGGCATAGTTTTTCATTTTACCCAGGATGCGGGCCTTTTGGGTAACGAGCCAGTAGCGCTCATTTCCTTCGAGGGCTTTGTTCATCCATGCCAGGGCCTGGTTGAGGTCGCGGTCGGTGTCGAGGTAATAACCGGCAGCCTGTGCATAGTCATTGGCAGACGGGCCTTTCATCACGCGCTCGATGTCGGCAACCACGCGGCTGTCCACTTCAACGCTCACAGGGATTTTCACTACCGTTTCCTCCCACATGATGTAGAGGTTCCCGGAGTTGGGGGTCAGGTCGCCGAAGGTAATGGTGAGGGTCTCGAACTTCATGGGCAGCTTTTCGGCAGGGACCTTGAAGCGGAGCAGTTCTTTGCTCTGGTCATAGTCAGCGGTGTTGCCACCGAGGGCGAGGTCTTTGTAAAGCATCACCGACCATTCTTTTTTGCCGGGCATGGTGTAGAGGGCATATTCGCCTTTGAGGGCTTTCTGTCCGCCGATGGTGATATCGTCGCCGAAGCTGATTTTGGTAGCAGCGTTTGCGCCGGTACGCCACAGGGCATCAAAAGGCACTACATTGCCATACACTTCGCGGCCTTTGGCGCTGGGGCGGGAGTAGGTGACCACAAAATCGGTGAGTCCGATGCGCTGCTCGACCTTGGACAGGGGGCTTGGCGCAGGGGTTCTGATCTGGGCGGAGGCGCTGAGGGCCATCACGGCGATCATCAGGGTGAGGAAAGAATGCGTGAGTCTGTGCATATCTCTGTGGGTTAACTGAAAATGGACCCGAAACTATAAAATCCGTGACTGCCAGACAAATAAGCGCTTTGTAATTCATCCCCCAAAGCATCCCGGCACGATTATCGTTGTTTTTTCATAAGGCATTGTCGAAGGGAATGGTTATTTTCGC
>RDXT01000619.1:0-1536 GCA_004292985.1 Bacteroidota bacterium | reverse complement strand
AGACGCTCTTCGAGCAGGGCTGATGCTGGTCGTATTTGTGCTGGTGGAGATCCCGGCGGTGCGCGAAAACCTGATCCGGCGCAGCGAAGCCCTGCTCGAAGAGCGTCTGGGAACGCGTGTGGACATCGCGCGGGTAGATATTGATTTCCCGGCGGTGTTCTCGATGAAGCAGCTGACAGTCAGCGACCAGCAGAATATCGAGTTTATCAAAGTGCGCGATTTCCGGGTAAATGCGATTTCTGTCTCATTCTGGGATTTTATTTTGCGGCCACGGGACAAAAAAGATATTTCCATCGGCAGTGTGCGGGTGGTCGGACCAGATATTTTTCTCTATAAACGGAGTTGCGATTCGCTGCTCAATGCTGCCTTTATCGCAGAGGCTTTCGACGATGGCGACACGACCGAAAGTCCCAACATGATCCGGCTGAATATCACGACCCTGCGCATACAGGATGGGCATTTCCGCTGGGTGGACTCCGTTTCGGTGATGCGCGACTCGGTCGGGCCGGGTTATGTGAACTACCACAACCTCGACATTGACTCGCTCGAAACGGACCTCTCCGCCCGATACGAAGGCAGCGAAAACTTTGACCTGCAACTGGCCCGCGTTTCACTCCGGGAAAATCTCTCCGGATTTAAGCTGGATCACCTGAGCTGCACAGCCACAAGCGAAAAATCCGGCCTTCCCGGCGAAGCCAAAGGCAGCGTGTTACTCAATGACCTTTCACTGCGGCAGGGCAATACCTGGATTAAGGCAGACTTTCGCTTTCCCGGACAAACAATCCCGGACATTTTCGACAGCCGGACCTTTCGCTATGAAGCCCAGCTAAGCAAAGACAACCGCCTCGATTTCAGCTCATTAGACTATTTTCTCACCCACAAACTCCCGGTTAAAGGGGTGGTATATGCCGAAGGGCCTGTTTCGGGGACTGCCGACCTGATCGAATCTCCCGGCCTGAGCATCCGTTACCTCGACGATACGCGGATTTTTACAGCGCTAAGCATTACGCATCCTACCAGCGATGTAGAGGCTGTGATGAAGGCTCGCATAGACGACAGCCAGGTTTCTTTCCGGGAGCTTGCACAGATGCTACCCGGCGTTACGGTCCCGGCTTTTATGCAGGCCCTTGCCCCGCTGAAAATCCAGGGCGCCTTCGATGGTCATTTCTATGATTTTACTTCTCAGGTAAAGGCAGTTTCTGAGTGGGGAAATGTGCAGGCCGACCTCCATCTTTCGATGCCGCCGCTCGACTCGGTGATGAGCTACCAGGGAACGATTTCTACCGAGAACCTGAATATCAATGCATTAAGCCTCGAAAAAACCCAAATTTCGGAACGCCTCACGCTCTCCGGAACCCTTTCGGGCAAAGGAGAAGAACTTAAAACGCTGGTCGCCGATGCCAACCTGAGCCTGCACGACTCGGACCTTTTCGGCTATGCTGTGGATACCCTGCACACGGTGGTGCACCTCGACAAGGGCACACTTACCGGACAGGTACAGGGCTCCGACGGGCAGGGCGAAGCGGATATACAGGC
>RDXT01000618.1 GCA_004292985.1 Bacteroidota bacterium | reverse complement strand
TGTCTCCCTACCTCACGGTCTCCTCACCCGCACCGGATCAGCAGGCTGCGGCTTCAACTGCACGGCTTCTGTCTTGAGCAAGTCCATACAAGTCCTGACGGCCTGCTCCAGCTGCGGATCGCGGCCCTGGAGCAGCAGCGCAGGCTCCTGCTCGACGAGGATATCGGGCGCGATGCCTTCATTTTCTACGTCCCACTCACCGTCCACGTTGTAAAAGCCGCCACGGGGGGCCGTGATGCCGCCGCCATCTATAAGTGAGGGCACATCCCAGATGCCGACGAGACCACCCCAGGTGCGCGTACCGACCAGCGGACCGACCTTGCGCATGCGGAACATATAGGGCAGCATATCGCCGCCAGAGCCTGCCATTTCATTGATAATCATCACTTTGGGGCCAAAAATGCCTGCATTGGGTGCGGTAAAAGGCTGCTTTTCGCCAATGGGGTTGTTGAAGTAGCCCATCAGGTCGCGGTCGAGCAGGTCCACGATATAATCGGCAATGCTGCCGCCCTGGTTGTAGCGCTCGTCTATGACCGCACCCTGCTTATTCTTTTGCGCGAAATAGTAACGGTTAAAGTTATTATAGCCCTCCAGCCCCGTATTGGGCAGCCAGACATAGGCCAGTTTACCACCTGAAAGCGAGTCCACCACATGGCGGTTGTGTTCGATCCAGGCATACTGGCGGAGCGGTTCCTCGCTGGATACAGGCACAACAGTTACTTCGCGAGCCCCTTCCATCACGGGTTTATCGTTGATTGTCAGCATCGTCTGGCGGTCGGCGCAGCGGTCTAAGGCTGCATAGACATTGCTGCTGCCATCGAGGGGCCTGCCGTTGACGGCGAGGAGGTATTCGCCCGGCTTGACCAGAATACCCGGCCCGCTCAGCGGGGAGCGGACTTCCGGTGTCCAGGCATCGCCGGTATAGATGCTGGCGAAGCGGATGCGGTTATTTTCAATGCTGTAATCCGCACCCAGCAGTCCCACGGGCACCTCTTTCACCTCCGGAAAATCGCCACCACCCACAAAAGAGTGACCCACCGACGTTTCCCCGCCCAATATGTCGAGCAGGTAATTGAGGTCCGAGCGGTGGCGTACATCCTCCACCCAGGGCGCATAGGTGCGGTAGGCCCAGTCGAGGTCCAGTCCGTGGACGTTGCGCACATAAAAATAGTCGCGCTGGTAGCGCCAGGCTTCACGGAAGATCTGCTTCCACTCTGCCATAGGGTCCACCATCACCTGAAGCTCGCCGACTTTCAGCGGGCCTTTGGCCGGGTCAGGCATGCCGCCCGCATCACAGATCGCCAGTTGGGCGCCGTCCATGGAGTAAAGCAGCTTTTTGCGGTCGGCAGACACTTCAAATCCACCAATACCCTCCACTACTTTTTCCACCTTGCGTTTTTCTGTCGTAAAACGGTGCAGCGTCAGCCCCTCCTCGTTTTTGAGGGACTCCGTAAACAAAATCATGCCTTCGCTGCCCGCCTTCAGCTCCACATACATACGCGCCGGAATCGGCAGGACCACCATGCGCCGTGCCATTCCCTCAAAATCAATACGTACGGGTTTTGCCGCCGCAGAGTCCACAGGCGCTTTGTCGGTCTGGGCCGTTTTTTTGCCCTTGGCCGCGGGTGCCGGACTGGGTTCAGCAGGCTTCGGTGCCGGGGCTGGCTCGTCGTCGCTTTCGGGTTTCAGGGGCGAAGGGTCTTCAGAGGACAGCACCACCATATACACCGAGCGGTTGATGGGGTGGTCGTAGGAAGACATGTCCAGCCAGCCGACATTCATGCCGTAGTCAATACTGGAGAGAAAATAGATATACTTGCCGCTGGCATCCCAGGCAGGCGACTGGCAATCAGACATGCCGTCGGTGATCTGGAAGCTCTTTTTCTGGTCAAGGGAGTAGATAAACACCGTCGCGTACTCATTGCTGAGGCGCTTGGGGTACATCAGCCATTTGGAGTCGGGCGACCACTCGCAGTAGATGATGCGCTGCGGATGGGCGAAGCCCTCGTGGTCCACGCGGGTGAGGGCGCCGCTGGCGATGTCCACAATCCAGAGCACACGGTTGGCATCGGTAAAACTCAGTTTTTTGGAGTCAGGCGACCATTTGGGCGAATAGAAAAAGGTCGGATTGGGAATGGCAATCTTGCGGGGCTTTTTGCCATACTGGTCTGCGATAACCAGTTGATATTCACCGCTTTCGTCCGAAAACCAACTGATGGACTGCCCATCAGGAGACCAGGCTACCGCACGGTCTGCTGCGCCGGGACTGTTGCTGAGGTTGCGGGAATCGCCTTTTTCGGCGGGCAGGGTCAGGATTTCGCCCCGGCCTGAGAGCGCCACACGCTTGCCCGTAGGCGAGAGGGCAACTGACTCGATAAATTTGTCCACCCCGCTCCAGTGAGGCCGCACCCAGGGAAAATCTCCCTCAACGGTGATCGGTACCTTGACAGGTGTGCCGCCGTCGGGATTGAGGGTATAAAGATAGCCGCCCTGCTCAAAGATCAGCTTGCCGCTATGTCCGTCGAGTTGTTTGCAGTCAAATTCCTTAAAAAAGGTAATCTGTTTCAGGGCCTTGCTGCGGGTGTTGTAGGCCCAGATATTCATCGCAAAGTCGCGGTCGGAGAGAAAATAGATCTGTTCGCCGATCCACACGGGGTAGATGTCGCGGCTGTTGTCCCAGGGCAGTTTGGTAACGGTATGGCTGGCCAGATCGAAGATGCGCAGGGGGTTGTTTTGTCCACCGCGGTAGTTGCGGAATTCATCTTCCCAGGGCATCACCTGCTCATAGACATACTGCTTGCCGTCGGGTGAAAAGGCTCCATTTATGGCCGTAGGCAAGCCGAAGCGCTGCGGCATTTCGCCTTTGGGCGAGACGGTCCAGAGCTGGTCGGGCAGGTCGTAGGGTGCGCGGGTGCGTCCGGAAGCGAAAAGGACACGGCTCCCGTCGGGTGTCCAGCCGCAGACGATGTCCGGGCCGGGGTGCCAGGTCAGGCGGACAGGCTCGCCGCCCTGCACGGCGACGATGTACACATCGGCATTGCCATCGTATTGTCCCGTAAAGGCGATCCAGGCCCCATCGGGTGAAAACTGCGGATTTGACTCCACGCCCTGAAAGACCGTCAGCCGCCGCACATCGCTGCCATCGGTATCGGCCAGCCAGAGGTCGCCGCCATATACAAATGCGATATGTGTAGCGCTCAAGGCCGGGCTGCGCAGCAGGCGGGTGCCCTGCGCGTGTGCAGGCAGGAGGGTGAGGAGCATCGCCGGTATCAGCAGGCCTAAGGACAGGGCATTTTTCATATCAGGGGCGTAGAAAGACAGTAGGATTTAGGGCTAACAAGATGAGGGGAATTTTTGAGAAATGCGAATGTCCTGTCTTAACTCTGAGGGTCCTTTATGCTATCTTTGTGTAAACGAAAAAACCGATTTATGCTTACTCACATTCATCCCAAGCTCCCTATGCGCAACAAGGCCCTTACGCGCGGCTATTACATCGGTCAACTGGGCTTTCAGGAGTCTGGAAATGAAGACTATGAGGGCTACCTGATGCTGAAAAAGGACCAGATCGAACTTCACTTTTTTGAATTTAAGGAACTCGACCCCCACGAAAACTATGGGCAGGTGTATATCCGGACGGATGATATTGAGGGTTTTTACCAGTCTTTGCTGGATCGTAAGGTAGGCATACATCCCAACGGGCATCTGCATACCAAGCCCTGGGGGCAAAAGGAGTTTTCGCTGCTCGACCCGGACCATAATCTGCTGACTTTCGGGCAGGCGGTGTAGGGGGGGGTAGATTTCACCGCGAAGGCACAAAGTACGCGAAGGGTGTAGGGGAAGCAGGGGTAATAGGGGTAAAATCGGAAATGGTTTCGCTTCTATGGAGCCAGGAACACTTCCCAAGCCGCGTAGCGGCGCAACGTCTGTAGTGCATCAGCTTTCACCCTACGTATTTGATTATTAATTACTTAACTAATTATATGGACCGAATACGCCTCATAGCCTTCATCTCAGTCGCAGCCCTTTTAACTCTTTGCTATTTCATTTACACAGCCATTTACCCGGGTGATCGTTTTTACAAACAAGATTTTACGGAAGTAAGCGGCGTTGACTTCTCGGATTCGGGGGAAATTCTTTGGAAAAAAGCGACCTATCCGGATCAGTTTGGCGACTACGAATCGCTCAGCATGATCAAAGTCTCTCCCGATTTTTATCATAGCCTGCCCGATCATCTCATCGGGAAAGGGTTCAAAGAAGGGCCGAACACAATTTACAGCTCTGCTCTCAATGATCTACGCCAGGAGCTTAGGGGAAGAACTATCTCCACGGAATTCGTCCTTGAAACGCAAAAAGCGGGCGCTGTTATATATTATGTGGGGTTTTTATCCGATCATGAAACCCTTATTGTCCAAAGGATGAGCTGGTAAATGCAAGTAGCCAAATAATGCGAATGAAGGCAATCCTCTCCATGACCCTGCTGCTTTTCCTGGCGGCTTCTGGGTGTCAGTGGCACAGGCAGCCATTTGATAATCAGGGAATTGCGGGCCATATACACGCCATAGACCATGTGCCGGTGGTGGTAGCTGACCTTGATGAAGTAACCCGTTTTTTTTCCGAAACCCTTCATTTTAGCCTCAAGACAGGCAAGGAACATGCGGGGATCAAAAACAGCTTTATCAAGTTTCAGGACGGCAGCTACCTCGAATTCATCACGCCGCTCGACAGCACGCAGGAGATCGGAAAATACTATACACAGGCGCTCTCGAAACGGCAGGGCGGCACCTATCTGGCGATTTCTGTACCCTCCGCAGACAGTGTCCGGCAGTACCTCGACCAGCAACATATCGCTTATGCGGCAGACAGCAACCGGATATGGAAAACCCTTGAGCCGAAAGATGCCGAATTGTTTTATATCCAATATTCCGACACAAACCGCAGAGACAAACCCGCATACACAAGCCACACAAATGGTTCATTGTCAATGCATTCGGCTTGGGTGATTTCGAATGATATACCCTCCGATATTCAGCGCTATTCCACCTTTGGCGCTACGTTTATCCGGACAGATACCTTGCTGAATATGCCTGCGCACCTGTTTACGGTGGGTAAAAGTGAGTTAATCTTATTAGATGCCCAGGCAGGGAAAGATATACCAGAGATGCTCCGCGCACCGGGCATGCAGGGCGTTTGTGGCTTTACGATCCATGTGTCTTCCCTCGATTCGCTCAATCAACTGCTGCCGGTATCTGCTCAGCGGGTGGTAGAAAAAAACAGGACGGTGTATTTTTTGAGCGATTATTCGCTATTTTTGGTATTCACAGAGTGAGTAAGAAGTCCATTATACGCCGATCAACCCGATGATAAAATCTATCCTGACCCTCCTCCTGCTTTTTTGCCTTTCCGGCATAGCGCATGCCCAACTCTTAGACCAGGAAGAATATAAACTCTACTCCCTCCTCATGCAATACCGAAAGCAGCAAGGGCTTCCGTCTATCCCCATCTCCCGTTCTTTGACCTTTGTAGCGCAGGCGCATGTTGTGGATCTGGCTGATAATAAGCCAGATACGGAGCTGTGCAACCCCCATAGCTGGTCTGACAAGGGCAAATGGAGCGCCTGCTGTTTTACGGACGATTTTGCGGAGTCACAGTGTATGTGGTCCAAACCCCGCGAGCTTACGGCCTATACGGGTGATGGATATGAAATTTCCTGCGGCTCCAATGCTTGCTGCAGCGACTTTGTCATGACGGCAGCCTACGCCCTGGAATCCTGGAAAAGCAGTTCCGGGCATAATGACGTGATTCTGAACCACGGTATGTGGGAGTCCTCCTGGAATGCGGTGGGCATAGGCATCTACAAAGGATTTGCGGTGGTGTGGTTTGGGAATGAAGCGGATACCGAGTAATCCGCTTGTGAGGGTCTCCGACCTGAAACAAACCTTTCATCAGGCAAATACGTTATCATCGGGAATAATGTACAAGCCACATGCAATACGAATATACCGAATCTCACGGTGCCATACTGCGCCTACGCTTAGAGGAGTCAACTCTGGCCCGCGCTTTTTTTGAGGAGCGTGGCGAAAAACTCCTTGCCATTGCCTGGAACCGGGGGCCGGAGCAGCAGGTATGGATTGACGAAGTGCCGGTTATTTTTCCTGCCGGACATGCCATGACACTGGTGGTGAGCCAGTCTTTTCGGTTTGAGCGGCCTGCTGAGGTGGTCTTGTGGCAATACAACCGCGAGTTTTACTGCATCGTGGACCATGACCAGGAGGTCTCCTGCGTAGGGTTTTTGTTTTATGGCAGCAGCGCCTCCTTGATGATCCGGCTGGAGGAAGCCGATCAGACTTCGCTGGATCTGCTGCTGCGCGTGTTCCGGGAGGAGTTTGAAGAGCGGGATTCGATCCAGGGTGAAATGCTGCGCGTATTACTTAAACGCCTCATTATCAAGCTCACCCGCCTCGCCAAAAAGCAGCATACCCAGCCCCATACGACCCAGCCCGCACTCGATATCATCCGGCAGTTTAACCTGCTGGTGGAAAACAACTACCGCAAGCTCCACCAGGTACAGCAGTACGCCGACCTTCTGAACAAGTCGCCCAAAACCCTCGCTAACCTCTTTGCCCTGCACCAGCAGGACAGCCCGCTTCAGATCATAAACAACCGTCTCGCCATCGAGGCACGCCGCCTGCTGATCTATACCGAAAAGTCGGGCAGCGAAATTGCCTGGGAACTGGGCTTTGAAGAACTCTCCCATTTCAGCCGCTTCTTCAAAAAAGCCACCGGCCAAAGCCCCAGCGAATGCAGACAGGAGCATAAATTACTCACATCGGGAAGTATTGATAAATAATCGGGAGAAAAGGGTAGCCTCCTGCCCCTGGGCTGAGCCTATCTTTGTGTCATGTTATTATTCAGTGTTTCACTTTAATCATCTCTTGACATGACCCCCTTCACTGTTCCCACCCGCGACGAAGTAAGTGCCGGTAACCAGGCCATTTTTGACAACCTGCACAAAAACCTCGGCTTTACGCCCAACCTCTACGCCTATTTCGCCAAAAATGAAACCGCTCTCGGCGATTATCTGGCCCTGCAAAACCGCAAAAGTACCCTCCGGATGAAAGAGCGCGAAGTCATTAACCTCGTCGTGAGCCAGGTAAATGATTGCCGCTACTGCCAGAGCGCCCACACCGCCATCGGCAAAATGAACGGCTTCAGCGACGAGCAAATCATAGAAATCCGCAGCGGCTCCGCATCCTTTGATGCCAAACTCGACGCCCTCGCCCGCTTTACCCGTGACATCA
Source organism: Bacteroidota bacterium (assembly GCA_004292985.1). Classification (GTDB taxonomy): domain Bacteria; phylum Bacteroidota; class Bacteroidia; order J057; family J057; genus RDXT01. Next base: position 306 of record RDXT01000618.1, on the reverse strand, counting down.
CCATCAGCCGTGGCAGGCCTTCCCAGGCATCTGTCGAAGCGCTTTTTGCGGCCGGTTACACTGAAGCCCACCTGATCGACATCATCATTGTCGTGGGCGACAAAATCATCAGCAACTATATCCACGGCGTGACCCAGTTTGGCATTGATTTTCCGGTAGCGCCCGTGCTGGAAATTACGGGCCTGGAATGAATTCCCAGCCTACAAGATCGGTCGTGCCTACGGCACTCTGGCGCTCTGCGCCCCATTTCTTAACCTATGCGAATGAAGCGCCGCGTTCCGCTCCGGAACTTTGTCATGTTCACCT
>RDXT01000791.1 GCA_004292985.1 Bacteroidota bacterium | reverse complement strand
GGGTGCTGATGTCCATTGACCACGACCTCGAAAATACCGTATTCGATTTTATCCCCAATACGGCTGAAAGTGCGTTTCTGGGCATGATCAAGGGCCTGGAATCTCACCTGAATGACTACAAAGTGAAGCGGATTCAGGAACTGGGTAACGATATTAACCCGGACGACCTCCGCCGGATTGTGGAACTGCGCCCCCGCGTGGAAAAAATCATTACCAAGGATGTGAAAATGCGCACCTTTATCGCCGACGACTCTTCGCGCGATGAAATGGTTGCCCATGTCTATGATATTACCTACGGCACGCTTAATGCCGGTGTGGATACCCTCGTGTGTATAGATGACTCGATTGTGCGGGGTACTACCCTGAAAAAGAGCATCTTACGTATGCTGGAGCGCCTCGGCCCCCGGAAAATTGTGATCGTATCCTCCGCTCCGCAGATTCGCTACCCCGACTGCTACGGCATAGATATGTCCCAGATCGAAAAACTGGTGGCTTTTCAGGCGGCCATAGAGCTGCTGCGCGAGCGTGGCATGGTTGACACAATTGACAAGGTCTATCGCAAAATCGTGGCCATGCGCAATGAAAATGCCATGGACAAAGCGAATGTCGTTCAGGAAATCTACGCGCCTTTCACCGAAGAAGAAATCTCTGCCAAAATTACGGACATCGTTCGCCCTGAGGACTTTACCTGCGAACTGGAAGTGATGTTCCAGTCGCTCGACAGCCTTGCGGAGGCCATTCCCAACCACCGGGGCGACTGGTATTTCTCCGGAAATTACCCCACGCCCGGCGGTAACCGGGTGGTGAATCAGGCATTTCTGAATTTCTACGAAGGCAAAAACGAAAGAGCGTATCAGCACCTGATGTGAGTGGCCGGGTAAGCGCCTTGTCTGTATGAAAATTCTTGCTGTACATAGCTTCGCCGTTCACGGAACGGCAAGTATGAAAGCCATGCTGAGCATTCTCGGCACCCGTGTCCTCCCTGTGCCCAGCGTTTACCTCACCGGACTAACCAATCTGCCGGGGCACAGGCGCACAAAGGTGCAGTTTGAAGAGCTGCTGACAGGTAGCCTGGAGCTGGCGCGGCACCGGCAGGAAAAACTGATTCTCTATATTGGCTATCTGGGCGAAGCCCGGCAGGCAGAAGTGCTGCTTCAGGCCATGACTGACTATGCAGACCTTATATATGAGGTGTGGGTAGATCCGGTTTCGGGCGATCATGGCCGCACCTATGTGCCACCGGAGGTAGTGGAAGCCTGGCCTGCGCTGCTGGCCTCCGCCCAGTGGGCTTTTCCGAATGTGACGGAGCTTTGCCTGTTTTCCGGGATAGATGATCCTTCGCAATCAATTGATCTTCAGATAGATGCATTTAAAAGGCGCTTCCCGGGCCTTTCATTTGCTGTCACGGGCATAGGGGAGGGCGAGCAGGTGAAAGTGATCCTGACGCACGCAGGTGAGGAGCACAGCTTTACCCACCCCCGTCTGGCGCAAAACTTTGGCGGCACCGGCGATGTGTTTGCCTCCTGCTTTATTCTGCATAAACACTTCGGAGGAATGGCTGCCAGAGAAGCCATGGAGCAGGCCGCCCTCGATACCCTTGCCTGCATGCAAAAATCGATCGCTGCCCACAGCCCTGACCTGATCATTGAAGGCTGAAAAGCGCATAGGCCAGCGAGAGGCAGACAAATGATACGATTCCCATGACGCTGCCTGCCGTAGAATATACCCGCAGCAGGGTTGGTGACGATATATGCCCAAAGCGGGAAATGACCCAGAAATAGGCATCATTGGCATGGCTCACCATCATCGAACCGCTGCCGAGGGCCATCAGGGTAAAGAGTCGCCCCATTTCGCTGTCCAATCCCAGTGCTGCCAGTAAAGGCTCTGTAATCCCCGCTGCTGAAATCACCGCTACGGTCGAAGAGCCCTGGGCTGTTTTGAAAATGACTGCCAGCGCGAAGGGAATCAGGAGGCCCAGGTGGCTTTGGGAGAATGCCGCGCCGAGGGCTGTGCCGATGTCCATCGCTTTGATTACCTC
>RDXT01000790.1 GCA_004292985.1 Bacteroidota bacterium | reverse complement strand
AAATTCAAAATATCATTATATTACAAAACCCTTTATCATTCAAACTTTTCTATTACCTATGAGAGTATTCAGACTATTTGGCCTCATTGCTTTGCTGGCATGTACAAGTCCTGCTTTTTCACAGGAGCTGCAACGCAGTTGTAACACAATGGAACATCTGGAGCTGCAAAAAGCCCTCGATCCGGGAGTGGAAAGCCGTATGCGGCAGATTGAACAATTTACCGAAGCGTTTGCTGCACGACAGGGGCAAAGCAACAGCCGGGTGGTCGTAACGATCCCGGTAGTAGTGCATGTGGTGTATAATACGGCGGCTGAGAACATCAGCGATGCACAGATTTTGTCACAGATTACGGTGCTGAATGCGGACTTCCGCCGCCTCAACAGCGATGCGAACAACACATGGTCGCAGGCTGCTGATGCTGAAATCGAGTTTTGTCTGGCGAGTGTGGATCCGAATGGAAATGCGACGACAGGTATTACCCGCACTTCCAGTACCCGCACATCTTTCAGCTATACCAGCGACAATGTTAAATTTAACAGTACCGGTGGCAAGGACGCATGGCCCCGCGACTCTTATCTCAATCTCTGGGTCTGCGACTTAGGCTCCGGCCTGCTGGGCTATGCACAGTTCCCCGGCGGCGCTGCCAACACCGACGGTGTGGTTTGCGACTATGCCTATTTCGGCACAGTGGGCGTAGCAACTGCTCCCTTCAACCTGGGCCGCACCGCTACGCACGAAGTGGGCCACTGGCTGAACCTCTACCATATCTGGGGTGACGACGGAACCTCCTGCACCGCAGGCAGCGACCAGGTGGCTGACACGCCAAACCAGGCAGATGAAAACTATGGCTGCCCCAGTGGCTCGATCGTTTCCTGCAGCAATGGTCCTGCCGGAGATATGTACCAGAACTATATGGACTACACCGACGATGCTTGTATGAACCTGTTCACAGCGGGCCAGAAGACCCGTATGCAGGCAGTGCTCGCTCCCGGTGGCGCCCGCGCCAGCCTGCTTAACTCCGCAGGATGTGGCGGTGGTGGCACAGCTCCCACATGTACAGACGGTGTGCAAAATGGCCAGGAAACCGGTGTGGACTGCGGCGGACCTTCCTGCCCTGCCTGCCCTGTAGTTACCTGCAGCCCTCCGACCAACGTAACTGCCACCAACATTGCCCGCCGTTCTGCCACCATTTCATGGTCCGCTTCACCCTCTGCAACCAACTATACCGTGTTCTGGAAACGCACTACAGCTACTACCTGGACCTCAGCCACTACCAGCAGCCTGTCGCGCAACCTCACAGGCCTTACCCGCAATGCTCCCTACCAGTATTATGTACAATCCAACTGCCCGAACAGCCAAACAGCAGTGTCGGCCACACAGACCTTCAACACCCTGGCGCGTATGGCCGGTGATGTGCCTGCCATGCATATCTATCCGAACCCAGGCACAGGCCATTTCGAGATCGAATTTGGCAACCTGGAAGGCGACTATGTGGATATTGCGGTTATGGACATCATGGGACGGGTTGTTGCTGCGTATCCCCAGACCTACACCGGAGACAGCTATATGAGCATGGACCTCACGATGCTGAAGGATGGTGTCTATTTTATCTCCCTCATGGATGATGACGGCGAGCGCTATCTGGAAAAAGTGGTGATCGCACATTAAGTAAAATCACGTTCAAAAGCCTGATAATGAGCTGCAAGCAGGGATAAACCCTTGTTTGCAGCTTTTTTCTTAACACAAACTTTGCGTTTAATTATTTCTACACTAATTTTGCACCCGGCAAGGCTGTACGACCAGATCCTTCTGAACCCCGCCAGGACCGAAAGGTAGCAACGGTAAGAAGTTGATCGGTGTGATACGGTTCTTGCCTTTTTTGTTTTAGAGAAGACATCAGATGTTAGACGCAAGACATCAGACTTGAGCGCGATACATAAGATGTAAAATATAAGAGGGGGAATTTTGAGCTGGGAGAAAGAACAATCGCTGTTTTTGCTTCGCACGCTGGACCTGGCGGCGATGGCTGACTCCCGCGTATTTCC
>RDXT01000789.1 GCA_004292985.1 Bacteroidota bacterium | reverse complement strand
AAACAAATCTGTGTTGTACATCCAAAGCCAGGGCTGCTCCTTGCGGAACGTCCGGGAAAGTTCGTACAAACGGCGCCAGCTTTCCTCTGTGATCCCGTTCATGCCGGAAATATATATATTTAAACCATCATATCACTTCCGCAACTTCAGAAATATACAAAAAGAGAATACTTTTCTTGTGTTTCCTTATACGGACCGGAAGGAAAGTGTGATACTCCAGGCAAAATTGCTCATAAGCGATGGCTGGTGATAGGGGCCGTAGCGGTAGCTGACACCGCTTCCCAGGCCCAGCCAGAGTATATTTACGTAGCGGTAGCGGAGCAGGTGGTCTGCCAGAATCCCGGTTTCGTAATAGCCTTTGTTGGCCGGGACAAATGTGATGCCTTCATGGGCTTCGGGATTCCGGAGGCTCCCGGCAAAAACGCCCTGCACCAGCCGGAATTCAGGCCGAGAAAGGGGTGTTTTGAGTTTGATGCGCCCCAGGTCCTGTACCCATATCAGGCTGGCATACTGGTCTGACAAAAATTCATAGGGCCGCATGGTCTGAAAAAGGCCCGACACGAAAAAGGTCTGGTTTTCTATGCGCACCCCCGGGCCGTAAAACAGCAAAGAAGCGGGCACCTGCCCGAATACCTTTCCGCTCCGCAGGTAGATGCGGCTAATGCCGGTGCGGGTCGTCCGGAACTGCTGCTCCGCCCACAATTCCACTTTCTGATACCTCAGACTCCCCGAAAACCAGGGCAGCCCCTGCGTGTAAACAAAGGTAAGTACAGGGTAGCGCGAGCCTGCGGAAATGCGCCTGCCGAGTGTACTGATAAATTTTTCACGCCAGGCATATCTGACAATCGCTTGAAATTCAGTGCTTTGGAATTGAGAAAGGGTTTCGCCAAATCCGGGATTCCATCCATAGCTATATCCGGAAGCATCGCGGAGGGTGCGCTGAAGGGAAATGCGGGCGGTGGCGTAGCGGAAAGCCCGCAGGCTGAACCGGAGCGCTACCTGCTCTGTTTTGTCCATCCGCGAGATGGAGTAGCTGCGCAGATTAGTCAGTCCCTGCTGTGCATCGAGTGCGGAGCGGCCCGGTTCTTCCACATCGCGAAAGGCAGTTATTCCAAGGCTCCAGTCTTTATGTTTGTCGAAAAAGGCCGTCAGTTCTCCTCCGTATTTCCAGGCGCGGTCCCGGAATCCATAGCCCACCCACAGGCCCGCGCTGAAGTGGCGGCTGATTTTTTCATTGGTGTTTGCTCCGAGGCCCACGCGGTTGCCTTCATAACCATTAAAAACCCAGAGCCGGTTCGCATCGAAGTCAACAGGACCAAGCTGGAGCCTGCCTTCTGTCAGTTTATCAATCAAACGGAGTTTCTGATCCAGGTGATTTTCGCTCCCCAGGCTGTCCATAAAGCGGTAGGTATTCTGGTCGCGCCAACTGAGGGCCTCCTGTCTTTGGCTGCGCCAGAAAGCGGTGGCCGCGCGGGCGGCATCATCCGCGAAGCGCACTTCTTCGAGCGCCAGGTCCGAGGGTCGCAGGGCTACGTTTGTCTGCACGTCCCGGACATAACTTTTGCTGGCAATCTGCATCCCAAGTCCTTTGGAAGGGTAGTCGCGGAGGCTCACGCTGACCAATAGCTGCTGAGGAAACCATTGATTATCAATAGTTTTTCCGTACATCTGCTGAATGTTGAGGTCAATCAGACCCGCTTCTGCCGGACGTGCTGTTACCTGCTGAATCGCGTATCCCTGTGTGCTGATATAGAGCAGCCCTTGTAAAAGATCGGCGGGGCTGCCGGTTTCGGGACCATATTGAATGATATAGAGCGTATCTGTTTCCTGAAAAAGGGTGTCTTTGAGCTGATAGGCATAGCGTTGGGGAGCAGATCGGGCAATGGGGTTTAAGAAAGTGCGATCTACCAGGGTAATGGATTCGTTGTAAAAGCTAAAAGGCTGAAAATCAGTAGATAAAATGGCAAATGCCGGATTTTTAAACCCCGAAACCCGGTTGGCTGTTACGGTTTCTTCTGCGCGGCCGGGCCTCAGAAAGCGCCTTTG
>RDXT01000617.1 GCA_004292985.1 Bacteroidota bacterium | reverse complement strand
CGGCAAAAAAGACGATTGCTTTTTGTCATTGTTGATAAAAAATGAGTGCCTGCACAATAAATAAAAACAGGCTGCGGATAGCTGAAAATGAATAGGTTAGCGTATATACCATAGCTGAACAGATGTTTGCCCGCCCGGTAATTTCCGGATGTTGAGGCATCTATTACAGAAAAATCATATATTGCAGTCCTAATCCCTAATGAAACGTGCCACAAGTAACTTTTCGCTCCCCCGACAACACTTTCCAGAAAGAATTGCGCAGAGCTGTTGACGCATACTTCGTGGAAAACAACATTGCCCCAACGGGTGATTATCGTTTGTACCTCAAAACAGGTATCCTGATTGCATCTGCCATCACATTTTACCTGCTGCTGATGTTTAAGGTAGTTACAGGACCTGTTGCGCTGGGCACTACCCTGGTGCTTGGATTTGTCCTGGCCTGCATCGGATTTAATGTAATGCATGATGCCTGCCACGGCTCCTACTCCGCCAGCCGGAGAATCAATGATATTATGGGCCTGACACTCAATGCCCTCGGTGGTAATGAGCGTTTCTGGAAACAGAAGCACAACGTCATCCACCACACCTATACCAATGTCGAAGGCGTGGACGACGACATTCACAAGTCGCCTTTCCTGCGCATGTGCGAGACCCAGCGTTTTGTGCCGATGCATGCCCTCCAGTACATATATATGTTCCCGCTCTATTGCCTGGGTACCCTGTTCTGGATTTGGTTTAACGACTTCAAGTCCTATTTCGCAGCCAAAATCCACACCACCGAGCGCTGGGAAATGAGCCTCACCGACCATGTGATCTTCTGGGTCTCCAAAATTCTGTATGTGGTTTTTTACCTGGTAATCCCGATCTCTGTGTGGGGTGTAGGTAATTTCCTGATCGGCTACCTGCTGATGAATGCAGTGATGGGCTTTACCCTCTCGATCGTGTTTCAACTGGCTCACGTAGTGGAAGATACCATTTTCCAGAAGGCAGATGAGACGATTAAGAAAAACGTGATCGAGGTGGACTGGACCGTATTTCAGCTTCAGACGACTGTTAATTTCGGCGCAAGCAACCCTGTGCTGAGCTGGTTCGTTGGTGGTCTTAACTACCAGGTCGAGCACCACCTTTTCCCGAAAGTAAGCCACGTTCATTACCCCGCCGTGAGCAAAATCGTGCGTGAGGTATGCCAGAAATACAATGTTCCCTATCTGGAGTTCCAAACCTTTGGCGACGCGCTCCAGTCACACATCCGCCACATGAAGGCGCTGGGCTCTCCTGACTATGTAGGTGGCAGCCACCCACATGCAGCGCTGGCCTGAGAAAACAGGTGTGTCTGACGATATCGAGCGGGAGCAAAACAGAGATGTTTTGCTCCCGCTTTGCAAAAACAGGGCTGTGTCGGGCAGGAAATTGCAGCTGACTCAAACAAAAATGCGGCCCTCCGGTTAAGTTAATGGTTGTAGATTGGAAGTAGTGCAAAGGGCGGCGTCATCAAAAGGCGCCGCCCTGATTTTTTATTTCTGGTATAGAATATGTGTCGGTTTGTGTAATTAAGCGAATTTTGATGTTGCGACGGGAATAGCTTACTTTGTAGGATTGATTTTGCTGGTGATACATGCCTGAAAAAAAAATAGTCATCATACCGACGTATAATGAGCGCGAGAATATAGGGCCCATGATTCGTAAAGTCATGGCTGTGCTGCCCGATTCGCACCTTCTCATTGTGGAGGACAACTCTCCGGATGGTACTGCCGAAGTGGTACGCACCTTGATGGGCGAGTATCCCGGTCGTCTGTTTATGGAAGAGCGGGCCGGCAAACAGGGTCTCGGTACGGCCTATGTATTTGGCTTCGAATGGGCCATTGCGCGGCAGTATGACTATATTTTTGAGATGGACGCCGATTTCAGCCACAACCCCAAATCCCTGCCCTCCCTGCTGCGGGCCTGCCAGGAAGAGGGCAATGACGTGGCCATTGGTTCCCGCTACATCAACGGGGTAAATGTGGTCAACTGGCCGATGGGGCGCGTGCTGATGAGTTACTACGCCAGCGCCTATGTGCGTTTTATCACGGGCATGGAGATCCGGGACACCACGGCGGGCTTTAAATGCTATCGCCGGGCGGGGCTGGAGAAAATCCTTCAGCGGCCGATGAAGTTTGTGGGCTACGCCTTTCAGATCGAAATGAAATTCCGCGCCTGGAAATACGGCCTCAAAATCAAGGAAGTGCCCATTATTTTCCGGGACCGCACCCTGGGTGAGTCCAAAATGTCGCGAAAGATCTTCCGGGAAGCCGTCTTTGGCGTGATCCAGATGCGGATGGATTCCTGGTTTCGAAAGTGGGAGTAGCTTATACGCTACAGCAAAAACGTGCTGAATGTTTCCACATCTATATTGCTGCCGCAGGCAATCAGCCCCACCTTTTTCCCGGCCAGTTCCTGCCGCAGTGGCCCCAGCAAAGCCGCCAGAGATGCCGCACAGGCAGGTTCCGCCGCCAGCTTAAACTCGGTAAACAGCAGCCGCATCGCCCGCCGGATTTCCTCATCTTCGACACGCACCACCGATTCGAGATACATCTGACAAAGGCCAAAGCTATAAGGCATCGCAAAAGGCGCACCCAGGCTGTCGGCGATGGTCTGCACCTTTTCGATAGACTCCGGCTTACCCGATTGAAAGCTCCGCCACATACTGTCCGCCCCAAAAGGCTCCACCCCGAAAATCCGCGCCTCAGGCCGCAACTGCCGGATTGCTGCCGCCATACCCGCTGCCAGTCCACCTCCCCCGATCGGAATAATAAATACCTCTGTATCAGGTGATTGCTTTACAAATTCATAGCCGACAGTTGCAGTACCCAGTGCTGTGGTTTCCCCCTCAAAGGGATGCACAAAGCTGCGCCCTTCCTCCGTGCGGATCTGCTCCACACGCTCGAAGGCCTCCTTGACATCATTGACCAGCAGGACCTCTGCGCCCAGCTTGCGGCAGGTCTCCACCCGGTAGGGATTGGCACTGCGGGGCATCACCACCTTGGCATGGCTGTTCAGGATTTTGGCGGCCATCGACAGGGCGATGGCGTGATTTCCGGCGCTTACTGCCGTTACCCCGCGTGTGCGGGCGGCCTCATCGAGAGCCAGCACATTCAGCAAAGCTCCCCGCAGCTTAAAACTGCCACTGAGTTGAAACAGCTCCAGCTTGAGTGTTACCTCTTGTGCCTCTGTGAGGCGCTCTTTTTCGCCGCCGACCCAACTGAGCAGGGGCGTATGGCGGATATAGGGCGCGAGGGTCGCAGCGGCTGTTTCAATTTCGGAGAGAAGGGGAGGCCTGACAGACATGGGTCATTTTTTCTGTAAGAAAAGCATTATTTTGGTCACATACAGGCCCGGATGTCGTGCAGGCGACCTTATGGATTATTTTGCAAACATGCGCCCCGTTTACCCGTTAATGACACTACAATCTTATTTATATGGAATCCCATACTTCTCTGCAACTGGCTACATTTGGCACGGGATGCTTCTGGTGCACGGAGGCTGTTTTTCAGCGGCTCCGGGGCGTGGAAAAAGTTGTTTCCGGCTACTCAGGCGGCAAAGTGAAAAATCCGACCTATAAAGAGGTCTGCTCCGGCTATACGGGCCACGCGGAGGTGATCCAGATTAACTACGATCCGGCGCTGATTACGTTTGACGAACTGCTGGAAGTGTTCTGGAAAACCCACGACCCGACGACCCTCAACCGCCAGGGCAATGATGTGGGCACGCAATACCGCTCCGTGGTGTTTTATCACAACGAAGAACAGCGCGAACTGGCGGAGACCTACAAAAACGAACTCGATGCTTCGGGGATTTTTGCCAGCCCCATCGTAACGGAGATCAGCCCCTACTCGGTGTTTTACGCTGCGGAGGCCGACCATCAGAACTTTTACAATGAAAATACGGGCTACCCCTACTGCGTGTATGTGGTGCAACCCAAGCTCGATAAGTTCAAAAAAGTCTTCAAAGACCGTCTGAAAGAAGGCGCTTCTGTTTGATTATCAGGCAATTATATAAAAAAGCCGCTCTCTGTAGAGGGCGGCTTTTTCGTATGGAAAGATACGTGTGTTACTTTTTCTTTCCGGCAGCGCTGAGGCTGGTTTTGTAGCTGCTGTATGCGGCCAGGGCTGCACCTGCATTTTTTTCCACGAGTTCCAGGGATTCCTGCCATCCGCTGAGGGTGGTATTGGATTCTTCGGCTTGTTTTTTGAGTTTCATTACTTCCTGGGTAGCTTTAGCTACATCCACTTTGCCGGAAGTGAGCTGCTCTTTCACATCTGCCAGTTCCTGGCTGTACTTGCCCCAGTCGGCAGAATAAGCGGATGTTTTTTGCTGAATGCCATCCAATGCGCCTGCTTCACTGATAATGAGCGCTTCGAGAGAGTCTAAGGTGCTCAGTTGGGCAGGAGCGAGTTTAGCCTTGGCTTCAGGGCTGAGCAGGGTAGTATCGAGCGAGGCGTTGAGATCTGCCTGTATATTTGTAAGGGCTTCCGCCCAGTTTTCGACATTTGTAGTGGCATCTGTCCATTGTTTTTGGAGGGCATCTACGTCAGCCTTGAGTTGAGTGGTGTCGGGACCACAGGCGGAGAAGAGCAGGATGACGAAGAGCAGGCTCAGGAAAATAGATTGCTTCACGTGGGAACAGAAATTAGAATGTGACAAATTTTACAATTCAGCCGCAAAAGTAGGAAGGCTTTGGCTTTCTCCCAAAGCGATACAGGTTTTTCCTGCATAGCTTTTCGGCTTTGGTGTGATAATTTGCAGCGATGGTAAAATATCTGAACCACAGGCATTGCCCAGATGTATCCTGCAGACGTACCTTTGATCTGTTTTGACCCTTAACCCCGAATCGCAATGAAGGAAGTATTTATCGTCAGCGCTGTGCGGACTCCTATCGGGAGTTTTGGAGGCGCATTTAAAGGAATCCCCGCCACGCAACTGGGTGCTGCAGCCATCAAAGGCGCTATTGCCAGAGCGGGTATCAGCCCTGAGCAGGTAAATGAGGTATTTATGGGCAATGTATGCTCGGCCAACCTCGGTCAGGCCCCCGCGCGGCAGGCTGCAATCTACGCCGGGCTGGGATACAATGTGCCTTGTACCACTGTGAACAAGGTTTGCGCTTCGGGCACCAAGGCCATCATGCTGGCAGCCCAGAGCATTATGCTGGGGCATAATGAAGTCGTGGTCGCGGGCGGCATGGAAAACATGTCCAACATTCCCTACTACCTCGCGGGCGCGCGCTATGGATACGGCTACGGAAACAACGAACTCATAGACGGTCTCGCCAAAGACGGCCTGACCGATGTATATAACCAGATCGCGATGGGCGTGTGTGCCGACCGCACTGCCGCAAAATATGGCTTCAGCCGCGAGGCGCAGGACGATTTTGCCATCCGCTCCTACACCCTTGCAGCCCAGGCCAGCGAAGGCGGAAAATTTAAAGACGAAATTGTGCCGGTGGAAGTGCCCCAGAAAAAAGGGAATCCACTGATTGTGAGTGAGGACGAAGAGTTCCGCCGTGTGGATTTCGGCAAACTGCGCACCCTTCGCCCGGCCTTTACCCCTGATGGTACCGTAACTGCCGGCAATGCCTCGACCATCAATGACGGTGCCGCTGCGCTGGTGCTGGCCAGCCGCGAAGTGGTGGAGGCGCTGGGCCTCAAGCCCGTGGCGCAGATTCTGGCTTTTGCCGATGCAGCCCAGGAGCCGGAATGGTTTACTACCGCTCCGACACTGGCTGCCCCTCTGGCCCTGAAACGTGCCGGACTCAGCTTTTCGGATGTGGACTTTTTTGAAGTGAATGAGGCTTTTGCCGTTGTTACGATGGCTTTTTACCAGGAACTGGGCCTCGATCCGGAGAAGGTAAATGTACACGGCGGCGCAGTTTCGCTGGGCCACCCGCTGGGGGCTTCCGGTGCGCGGATCGTGACGACCCTCAATGGCGTGCTGCACCAGGAAGGCGGTGAAATCGGTCTGGCAGCCATTTGCAATGGCGGTGGCGGCGCTTCGGCTCTGCTGATCCGCAAGGTATAAAACACCGTTTTTTTTACGCTGAAATACGCAGAAAAAGAGGCTCATTTTGCTGGGCCTTTTTTTCTGCTCTTTTTTTACTAAAAAAGATAAAAAAATTAGCAATAATATAACCTTTCGTTTGCTTTTAAAGTTAAATGTCTATTATATTAGCATTCACAATGCTAAGAAAGACAAGTATGTTAGCAAGAAAAATTGAAAGCGGAATGTTATGCGAAACTTCAGACCTATCACCACTCCTGCCGGGGCTATGAACTATCCCGGGGCCTCTGCTTCGGCTCCGATGGCTCGTCCGGCGACCGCCCGCAGCGGCAACCAGCGCTCTCTCCTGCTGATAGGAGGCTTGATTCTGGTAACGAACTTTCTCACGCACACGTTTCTCAATCCAAACCTCTCTCTGTTTGGGAGCCGGAAACAAAAAGAGATTCCCGCCGGGGAATCCCTTTACCTGATCGAAAAGGCCAGTATGTTTGTGCCGGATGCTACCAGTTTTGAAAAAAAGGTGCGCGACATTGCCCAGATGCTCGATGTGCCCCCCGAATGGCTCATGTCGGTCATGTACTCGGAGTCCAAGTTCGATGCCTCTGTCATCAACCTCAAAGGAAGCGGCGCAACCGGGCTGATCCAGTTTATGCCTGCTACGGCCAGCGACATGAACGTCTCGCTGGAGCGCCTCCGCCGGATGAACCACCTTCAGCAACTGGAGTACGTTTACCTCTACCTTCAGCAGGTAAAGGACCGCTACGGCAACTTCAGCACCCTCACGGACCTCTACCTGGGCATCCTTTTCCCCCGCGCCATGAACCAGGACTATTGCTTTACCCTCTATGCCAAACCTTCGGTTGCCTATGAGCAAAACGCGGGTCTGGACGAGAACAAAGATGGGCGGGTTACGGTGAGCGATGTGGACAAGCGGATGCAGCGTCTCTACCCTGACGCATACAACATCCAGTTGCCCGGCGCTACGGCAGCCCGATAAATCTACTCATTCATCACCCGTGTCTGGTGACGGATGGACTCTTTGTGAATCATTTGCAGAATTTCGGTCAGAATATCCTCACTGATGCCTTTGGGCGAACCATAGGCGAGACGGTCTTCGAGAATTTCATTCCAGCGCGAATACTGGAGGATCGTGATCTGGTTGTCTTTTTTGAAGCGTCCGATTTTCTCGGCCAGTTTCATGCGGTCGGCCAGCATATCAATGATCCGGTGGTCAATTTCGTCAATTTCCTCCCGCATCGCCTCAAGCTGGTGGATAAATACGGGGTTAGTGCTGTCGGGGGTCCGGCGTACAAGCCCGCTGAGGAGTTCTCCGAGCCTGTCGGGTGTAATCTGCTGTTTGGCATCGCTCGGCGCTTTGTCGGGCGTGATGTGTACTTCGATCATCATGCCGTTGAAGTCGAGGTCGAGGCCCTTCTGGGCTACTGCGGCCAGGAGTTCGCGGTTGCCGCAGATGTGGCTGGGGTCCACAATTATGGGGATCTCCGGGTGGCGGCGCTTCAGTTCGATCGGTACTTCCCACTGCGGCGGGTTGCGGTAGCGCGACTTGCCGTAGGAAGAAAATCCCCGGTGAATCACCGCCACCTTGCTGAT
>RDXT01000788.1 GCA_004292985.1 Bacteroidota bacterium | reverse complement strand
GATTGACGGCTGCCCTGCCGGGCTGCGGCTCGACCTGGACTTTATCCAGTCCGAACTCGACCGCAGGAAACCGGGCCAGAGCCGCATCACGACCCAGCGAAAAGAGTCTGACACCTTCCGCCTGCTTTCGGGCCATATGGAAGGCGTTACCACCGGTACGCCCCTGGGCTTCTGGGTGGCTAATGAAAATGAGCGTTCGCGCGACTATGACCACCTGGCCACCGCCTACCGGCCTTCGCATGCCGACTATACCTATCAGGTAAAATACGGGGTGCGCGACCACCGGGGCGGCGGACGCTCTTCGGCCCGCGAAACCATCGCGCGGGTGATCGGCGGCGCGGTCGCCAAGCAGGTGCTGCGCCTTGTTCCGGTGCAGATTGAAGCCTGGGTCCACTCGATTCACGAAATCGAGATGCCCTACTGGCCGGAGGATATGGCGCTGACGGGCACTTTCTCTGAGGCTGTGAAATGCCCTGATCCGGAATTTGCCGAGCGTATGTATCATCGCATAGACCAGGCGCGTAAAGATGGCGACTCTGTGGGTGGGGTTATTGCCTGCCGCGTCAGGGGTGTGCCGCCCGGCTGGGGAGAACCCATTTACAACAAACTCTCGGCGGCGCTTGGCGCTGCCATGCTGGGGATAAATGCCGTCAAAGGCTTCGAAATCGGCTCCGGTTTTGCCGGAACCCGGCTGAAAGGCTCCGAGCACAACGATCTTTTTTACAACGAAAACGGGCGCGTCCGTACCCGTACCAACCACAGCGGCGGCCTGCAGGGAGGCATCAGCAATGGCGAAGACATCTGTTTCCGGGTGGCTTTTAAGCCTACAGCTACGCTGATCCGCAATCAGCCCTCGCTCGATGTTGCAGGCAATGAAGTGATGCTGGAAGGAAAAGGACGGCACGACCCCTGCGTAGTGCCCAGAGCTGTGCCGATTGTCGAAGCGATGGCAGCGATGGTGCTCCTCGACCAATGGATGCTGCACAAAGCCCGAACTTTCCCCGATCTGGCGGGTTTAGCTTCAGAGACCCGATAAACTCCGGGAACTCTTTTCTCGTACACAGAATTTATGATCTTTTGCCCATTTAATCAGGTCAGCTAAGCGATTTATATGAACGAACATCAGAAAAAAGGCCTCATACGTCTGGCGATATTTGTCGCTGTGATCCTGTCGGGATTGCTTATCGGCGTTGTTACAGGCCAGCTCAAACTGGTTACAGATATTTACCGTGCAATTGTGTTGTTACTGGCTGGCCTTACCATACTGGTTACCATTCACGAACTGGGACACTTCCTTACGGCCAAAGCCTTCGGAATGCGGGTAGAGACCTTCTCGATCGGCTTCCCTCCTACCCTCTTTTCGTGGAAAAAGGGCGAAACAGACTACCAGATCGGCGCTACGCCCCTGGGAGGCTATGTCAAAATTACCGGAATCATTGATGAAAGCCTCGATACCGACTACCTGAAAAGTGAGCCGAAACCCTGGGAATTCCGTTCCAAGCCGATCTGGCAGCGGATCATTGTGATGACAGGCGGTGTGATTATGAATGTGCTGCTGGGTATCCTGATTTTTTCTTCGATGAAACTGGCTTTCGGCGAAGTGCGGATCCCTATGTCAGAGGTAAAATACGGCATCGAAGTGCCCTCCTCGCGGCCTTCGCTGGGCAGCATCGTCGGATTTCAGACCCGCGATACGCTCGTTTCTTTTATGGGACAGTCTTTCACCTACCTGGAAGAATATGCCAATATGGAAAACCTGCTCGAAAACGGCGCGTACTTCGAGGTGATGCGCCAGGGGCAGAAAGTTCGTCTGGACGTGCCAATCGCTATTCAAAACCAGTTTAGCAACGACAGCATAGACGGCCAGTTGTTTTTGCCCAACGTACCCGCCAAAATACGGGTAGCAGACAGCACCAACGGAGGCCCCGGCCCTGCTTTTGCCGCAGGTCTGCGCAGCGGTGACCAGATTATCCGCTTAGACAGCGTACCTGTATTCCTGTTTAGCGACCTTCGTGCCTACATGAGTGGCAAAAAACTCACTCCGGTCGAGGTAACAGCCCT
>RDXT01000616.1 GCA_004292985.1 Bacteroidota bacterium | reverse complement strand
GAAAACGGCGCACATTGGCGTAGGAAGCGCGGTCCACATCTATGGAAAAGGTAGAAAGAGGCTCGTCCTTTACCGCATAAAACTCATTCTCTTTCAGGGGCTTATAGCCTTCGCCTGCGGGAGCGGCCCTCGGAGGCGGCGGTGGGCTTTCTTTCTTTTGCTTGCCAGAGTTTGAAGACAAAGTGGTCCCGACAATAACCGCTTTGCTGGGAGTAGCGTAACCTGTTACCACGACCTCATCAAGCGTCACAATTTCACTTTCCAGAATTACCTCTATATAGGTTTCCCCTTTCCATAGAACCTCCTTCTGGTCAAATCCCACATAAGAGAACACAAGCACCCGTGGCGCAGAGGACAGGATAAGGGTAAATCGCCCATCATCATCTGTGAGCATCCCCTGCGAGGTTCCTTTGACCAGGACGGTGGCTCCCGAAAGTGGGGTGTTCTGATCGTCTAATACGCGACCTTTCACTTCCGTACCCTGGGCAGCTCCCGTAAGGACCGCCAGAGAAAGCGCGAGAAATAGCAGCAGTTTCATAGAATCTTGTTTTTCCCTTTATGAGGGGGAAAAGCCCTGAATTCCATAAAACCGGAAAAAATCTTCTTTTATTCCCGCTTACCAATCGCCCGAGGAGCCGCCGCCGCCGAAATCGCCGCCGCCGAAGCCTCCGAAGTCGCCGCCACCACCGCCGCCCCAGCTTCCGCCGCTGTCGCCGCCGCCCCAGGAAGAGCCTCCACCGCCGCCACCCCAGCCGCCGCCCCAGAAAATGAAGGGAAGACCGCTGTTCCAGCCGCCGCGGTCGTATCCGCCGCCATTGCGGGGACCGCCCCGGTTAAAAAAGCGCACAAGCAGGAAAATGGCTATAATAATGACAATCAGCGCGATCACGGCATTGCCGTCGTTGCTTTTTCGGGCCTTGGGTTTGGAATAGTACTCGATGTCCGAAGGCATGCTGTACTCGCCACTGGCCGCTTTGGCCAGTACCTGCACAGCGCTGTCGAGTCCGCCCGCATAGTCGCCCTTCTGGAAAGCGGGCTTCATGTAGCGCTCCATGATATAGTTGGTCAATATATCCGGAATCGGACCTTCGAGGCCATAGCCTACCTCGATGCGCATCTTACGGGCGTCGGGATACAGGGCGACCACAACGCCGTTGTTATTTTCTTTGCCGCCAACGCCCCATTTGCGCGCTACGTCGCCGGTATATTCAGCCACCTCGTAGCCTTCGGGAAGGTCGAGAATGGCAATCGCAATTTCATTGGAGGTGGACTCCGCGAGGGTAGTCAGATAGGTATTCAGGCGGGCCTTGTCGGCAGGCGCAAGAATGTTTTTGGTATCCGTAACGAAGCCTGTGGCTTCGGGAATTTCCTGCCCGATCAGAGGTGAAAGGCTCAGAAAAGTCGCCAGTACCCAGAAAATGATTCTTCTATTTATAGGAAATTTCATCGGGCAATTCGTTTACATCTGTATCTAATCGGGGGAAATAGGCCTTGAGCTGCTGGCCAATGGAGCGTGTTCCGGTGACGATCCCTTCCACAAATTGCTTTTTCTGGAAATGGTCATGCATGTTTTCTGCAATGTGGTCCCAGAAATTGGGCGGTACCGCCTTGTGGATGCCTTCGTCGGCAAAAATCGCAAAACGCTTGTCTTCGGTTGCGAAGTAGATCAGTACCCCGTTTCGCTCAGCCGTGCGGTGCATCCGGAGCTTTGCGAAGACCTCTCTGGCGCGTGCGAGGGCTGCTTTGCCCCGGAGGTGGCTTTCCAGATGAATGCGGATTTCGCCGGAGGTATTCGCCTCTGCCTCGCGGATGGCAGCAATGATCTTGCGGTCTTCATCCGGGGAGAAGAAGTCGCGGGCCTTGTTACGAAACCAGTTCATGATGGGTAACATAGAAGCCTGACAGGCTTTGCGGGCCTGCCAGGCTGGTGGGGGGCATTAGTTGCCAAAGTTCACTTTCGGAGCCTGCTCACTTCCGGCCTGGGCCTGGAAATAGCTGATCTCTTTGAAGCCGAACATATTGGCGAAAATATTGGTCGGGAACTGCTTGATGTGGGTATTGTACTCCTTTGCCACATCGTTGTACTTCTTGCGCTCGGTGCTGATGCGGTTTTCACTGCCTTCCAGCTCGACGATCAGGGCCTGGAAGTTGCTGTTGGCTTTCAGATCAGGGTAATTTTCTGCCACCGAAAGCATGCTCTTCATGGCCTGCATCAGTTGTCCCTGCTTGGCATCAAACTGTGCCATTGCCTCAGGGTCTTTCAGGGTCTCAGGGGTCAACTGAAAGGAGCCTACCTGTGCGCGGGCATTGGCGACCTGGGTGAGGGTGTTCTGCTCAAAGTTGGCATAGCCTTTCACCGTTTCCACGATATTCGGGATCAGGTCTGCGCGACGCTGATATACGTTCTGTAACTGACCTGTCTGGGAAGCGACCTGCTCCTGAAGCACGACCATTTGGTTATAGGTGCTTTTACCTGTGAAGTAGGAGCAACCGCCTACGACCAGCGCGAGAATCAAAAAGATCCAAAGTACTCTCATTTTGCCTAAGAATAAAGATTTGAGGGTTCAGCATTAAAATACGCGAATCAGGGTGCAATGTTACATTCTGATTCAATCAAACAGCGGTACTGTTTGCTTAATCCTCCTCTTCTACTTCCATTCCCTTAGGCCATGCGATACCTACCCGCTTGCGGATGAAGGTGTTTTCTGTCATTTCGCGGGTAATAAAATCGGCCACATCCTCCACCGATACGCGGTTTTGCACCCCTCTGGGGAAATAGTCGGCCTCCACCTGGTAGGTACCTGTGCGTTTTCCGCCAAACATAAAGCTGGGGCAGACAACCGTCCAGTCGAGGTCGCTTTCGCGCAGGGCCTCATACATCCGAAGGTGGTCCATCGAGAGGTTCTGGAGGTTGGGCGGAAAACTGATGCTGTCCATGATCAGCTCGTCGCGGTTTTCCTGAAGAATACCCGCCCCGGTAACGGTCACCAGACGGCGCGGGCCGGTTTTCTTCATTACATGGATAATGTTGCGCAATCCGGTGGAAAGCAGCGTGATAGGACCGCTGAACTGGCGCAGGCCGATTACAGACAGCACTATATCGTGACCGGGCATCGCAGCCTCGATCAGAGCAGGGTAGAGCACATCTCCGGTAACTAATGAGAGCCGGGGATGTCTGACAGGGTAGTCATCAATCTGGCGGGCAAAGGCAGTTACCTCATGGCCCTTGTCCAACGAGTACTCAACCAAACGCATGCCGACTCTTCCAGTGGAGCCGATAACGAGAATCTTCATGAAGCGTAGTCCCTTGAATTCAGATAATACAGGGCGGAAAATAAGGAAAAAGCTACCGTAAAAGCCAATTTTTCCCGCTACCGGATATTACAAGGCCAAAAAACCTGCATTTCTGCTGTGCGCAGCTTGTATAAACCCGCATTGGGGGCTATCTTACGGGAAATCCTACTTTTCTACTATCTTGCAATGAGCGACGTACAAATCAAAAAAAGCACGAAAGTGTATGATGTTTGCATCGTGGGTTCGGGTGCCGGCGGCGGTATGGCTGCCAAGGTGCTCACAGATGCAGGCGCGGATGTGATCATGCTGGAGGCGGGTCCGCTGTTCGATTCGGCGCAGGGCGACATGTTTAAGTGGCCCTACCAGTCGCCCAGGCGGGGAGCGCCCACCCACAGGCCTTTCGGCGAGTTTGACGCTGCCTATGGCGGCTGGGAGATCGAAGGCGAGCCTTATACCCGGATGCCCGGCACGGAGTTCGACTGGTTCCGCTCCCGGATGCTCGGCGGTCGCACCAATCACTGGGGACGCATTTCCCTTCGTTTTGGTCCCAAAGACTTCAAACGCCGCACCCTCGATGGTCTGGGCGAAGACTGGCCGATCTCCTATGACGACATGAAACCCTATTACGACCGGGTGGATCAGCTCGTGGGGGTCTTCGGCACGGTCGAAAACCTGCCCAACGAACCCGATGGCATTTTCCTGCCTCCGCCCAAACCGCGCGGCTACGAGCTGCTGGTGAAAAAGGCAGGCCGCAGCATGGGCCTTCCTGTGATTCCGTCGCGTCTCTCGATCCTCACACAGCCCCACAATGGCCGCGCTGCCTGCCATTACTGCTCCCAGTGCGGACGCGGCTGCTCTACCTACTCCAACTTCTCCTCCCCTCCGGTGCTGATTGTGCCCGCCCAGAAAAGCGGGAAGCTCGAACTTCGTACCAACGCGATGGTTCGCGAGGTGCTGACCGATACCGAAGGCAAAGCCACAGGGGTATCTTATGTGAGCAAGGACGATGGGAATGAATATGAAGTAAAGGCCAAAGTGGTGGTGCTGGCAGCCAGTGCCTGCGAGTCGGCCCGCCTGATGCTCAACTCCAAGTCGGCCCGCCACCCCGATGGCCTGGGCAACTCCAGCGGACTGGTAGGTCGCTACCTGATGGACTCGACCGGCGCTTCTCTGGCAGGTATTATCCCCAAACTCATTGACTATATGCCTCATAATGAGGATGGTGTGGGCGGTATGCACGTGTATGTGCCCTGGTGGCTCGATAACAAAAAGCTGGATTTCCCGCGCGGATACCACATCGAAGTGTGGGGCGGCAGACATATGCCCGGCTACGGATTTGGCGGCGGCATTCATAAAATCAATGAAATGCTGGGCATCACCGACGGGCAACCCCGGCCCAATGGCGGCGGCGGGTACGGCAAGCAGCTCAAAAATGACTACCGCCGCCTATTTGGCGCTGTGGTGGGCTTCTCAGGCCGCGGCGAACCGGTAGCACGCAAAGAGAACTATTGCGAAATAGATCCCCAGGTGGTAGATCAATGGGGCATTCCGGTGCTGCGCTTTAACTATACCTGGAGCGACTACGAAGTCCGCCAGACCAAACACATGATGGACACCTTCGAGGAACTGATCCACCGCATGGGCGGAGAGGTGGTCGGCGACATCCCCGGCAAAGACACCAACTATGGTCTCCTCGCACCCGGCAGAATCATCCACGAAGTGGGTACCACCCGCATGGGCAAAGACCCCAAAAACTCGGTGCTTAATGCCATGTGCCAGTCCCATGATGTGAAAAACCTGTTTGTGGTCGATGGAGGATCTTTCGTTTCAAATGCCGACAAAAACCCCACCTGGACGATCCTGGCTATGTCATGGCGCGCTACGGAGTACCTGGCACAGGAAGTGAAAAAAGGAAACCTCTGATCCTTTACCCCATCTTGTATTGTTTTAAATTATCGACATGAAACGTAGAGACTCTTTAAAATATCTGGCAGCAGGCTCCGTCGGTGCAGGTCTGCTTCTCACCAACTGCGGTCCCGACGAAAAAGCAGCCACGACTCCTCCGGCAGACGAACATGCCCAGCACAACCACAGCCACGGCGGGCAGGAATACCAGCTTTCGCCCGAAGACCAGAAGCTGATGGCGGAACAGTTTTTCAATGAGCATGAAATGAAAACGATCCGCGTGCTTGGCGATCTGATTATCCCGGCAGATGAACAATCGGGCAGCGCCTCCGATGCAGGTGTTCCTGAGTTTATCGAGTTTATGGCCAAGGACCAGCCCAAACTCCAGACACCGCTGCGGGGCGGCCTCCGCTGGCTCGATGCCCAGAGCATCCGCCGTTACGAAAAAGCCTTTGTTGACGCTGCACCCGAACAGCAGACCGCTATCCTCGACGAGATCGCCTGGCCCAAAATCGCCAAACCCGAAATGAGCCAGGGCGTGCGCTTTTTTAACCAGTTCCGCGACCTGGTCGCTACCGGATTTTTTACCAGTAAAATCGGTATTGCAGACCTGAAATACGATGGTAACCGCCCTAACCAGTGGGATGGCGCTCCGAAAGAGTGGCTCGACCGCCTCGGGGTTTCTTATGATGAAGCTTAAGTTGATATGAAACCTCGCATCTGGATCATCGTCCTCAGCCTGCTGGCTGCAGCGGGCTGCATGGAGAAGTATAGCCCTGTAACACGCCCTGCAAAGGAGGTATTGGTGTACTCGGATGCCGGGCAGCTACCGCCCGGAACGGCTGCCGCCCTCGAATCTGCGGCCCGTGAAACAGGTATTCGCCTGGCATTCAGCACACAGCGAAAGCAGTTGCAGGCCGACACCCTCCTGAAATACAGCGCTGTGCTGCTCGTCCAGGCGCGGGTAGATTCTTTTACCCCTCATAACAAAACCGCCCTCGAAGCCTATGTCCAGGCCGGGGGCGGCCTTTTGTCTCTTGAGAGTCCGCTGGGCAGGCCCTATACCTGGCCCTGGTATGAGGCGGTTGCGATGCCCGATACGGTGCCTGCTGCATTCCGGGCGCAACCGATAGCCCAAAGCAGCGGTGAGGGCTACTTTCAGGCACGCGCCTATGACGGCGGCCGGATCGCCCACAGCCTGGCAAGCCCCGACTCCCTGAAGATAAACCTCAGCCAGGAACTGGCAAAAACCCTGACCTATCTCATCGGCGACAACCGCTACCATCTGGCGAAGGTACACAGCCTCCAGGCGCCGGATTCCAGCCGCTTTAGCCGCTGGGTACTGTCTGCACAGCTCGACGAGCCGATGGAGCTGGTCGTAATGCCCGACCACAGCGTGATTTTTATTGAAAGGCGGGGCGCGATGAAACGCTACGATCCGCTGAGCCGGAAAACGGACCTCATCGCGCAGTTTGAGGTCTGCACCACCGGAAACTATGAAGACGGCCTGCTGGGGATTACCATTGACCCGAAATTTGAGCAAAACCACTACCTCTACCTCTTCTATTCTCCGGCCTGCGAAAAAGAGGCCCAATACCTGAGCCGGTTTAAGATGGTGGGGACTGACTCGGTGATTCTGGCATCGGAAAAAATCGTGCTCGAAGTGCCTGTGCAGCGCGAAACCTGCTGTCATTCAGGGGGGTCGCTTGCCTGGGGGCCGGATGGTTCGCTTTTCCTTTCGACCGGAGACAATACCAGCCCGGAAGAGTCCAATGGCTACACCCCTATTGACCAGCGCTCTGGCCGCTCGGCTTTCGATGCTCAAAAATCCTCTGGCAACACCAATGACCTCCGGGGCAAGGTACTCCGGATACGACCGAATGCCTACGGCAGCTACGACATCCCGGATGGCAATCTTTTCCCCAAAAATGGTTCGCAGGGCCGTCCGGAAATCTATGCGATGGGCATGCGCAATCCTTTCCGGATCTCTGTAGATCAGGCCAATAACTGGCTTTACTGGGGAGATGTGGGTCCGGATAATGCCTTTGAGGGGAAATACGGCCCGGAAACCTATGACGAAGTAAACCAGTGCCGGGAACCCGGATTTTTTGGCTGGCCTTATTTTGTGGGGCCTAACCGGGCTTTCCGGGCACGCGATTTTGAGACAGATGCTACGGGAGACTACTTTGACGCCATTCATCCGGTGAATGCCTCTCCCAACAATACGGGGATGAAGGAACTCCCGCCTGCCCAGCCTGCCTTTATCTACTATCCCAAGGTACCCTACAACCGCTTTCCGATGCTGGGAGCAGGATCGAGCAGTGCTATGGCCGGTCCGGTGTACCATCTGACAGAAGCATACCGCAAGTCCTCCGTGGCTTTTCCGGAATGGTTTGAAGGTAAATTGTTTATCTATGAATGGGCGAGAAGCTGGATTCAGGTAGTGGAAATGGACGATGC
>RDXT01000787.1 GCA_004292985.1 Bacteroidota bacterium | reverse complement strand
ACGCGGTAGCGCAGTTCGGAGGCAGAAAAGCCCAGCACGGCCAGGCTGTCGTACATCCGCTGCATGTTATTGGCGACCGAAGCCGGTTCCTGACCGCCTGCGAGCAGATACGTGCGTGCGTCGGGGAGGTGGGTGGCGTTTGAGGCAAAACGGTAGAGCGAGTCCGAAAACCAAAACGCAGGCGAAAGCACTCCCGCGCGCGAAAACACTTCCGGGTAGCGGAGAATGGCATATTGCGAAATCAGTCCGCCCATGCTGCTGCCCATGATCCCTGTGTAGCGGCGGCTTGTCCGGGTGCGGAAAACGCTGTCTATGTGCGGTTTAAGGGTCTGCGCGATAAAATCCACATAGGCCTCGCCCTGCCCGCCGCCATACTGGCTGTTGATCCAGGGTGAATATTCATTCAGGCGCTCAGTGCCACCATTGTCTATGGCTACGACGATGATGCCGGAGTCGCCCGCCTGCTCCAGGCGTGTGAGGGTTTCGTCCACCTCCCATTCGCCGCTGAAAGCCGTCGTGGCATCGAAGACATTTTGTCCGTCGTGCATATACAGCACCGGGAAACGGCGGTTGGTATCGCTGTAGGCCAGCGGCAGATAGATCCAGATGCGGCGGTTGCGGCCCAGCTGGGGCATAAAAAAGGCATTGTTATAGACCTGCACCTGTGCATTGGCAGTGGAGCCTCCGCCCCCTGCGCCTTCCCAGCCCAGAATCTGAAGCCGGAGGGTATCGCCGTTGCCAAAGGTGTGGGTGCGGTTGGGCCGGAAGTTACCCTGGGCTGTGCCTTCGACGCTGGCCCAGGAGCCCAGGGTAAACTTAAACTCCAGCGTACCTGCGCCTGCGGGAACCGTGTAGATCCACTCGCCCTGCGGCGTGAGGGTCATGGGCGTGCTGCCGGGGTTCCAGGTGTTGAAGGTGCCTGCCACATAGATCGTTGCACCTGCGGGTGTATTCGCCGGTATCTGATTGACAATCAGGGTGATCTGTGCAGCTGCGGGCAGCAGACACAGGAGAAGAAAGGTGAGGAGGAGAGAGGATTTGCGCATGGAGCAAAGGTAGGGATTGGGAGGCGGAATTCCATCAGGCCCGCGTGTCCCGACGCCCCCTCATCACCCAAATGAAAAGAGAAACCGCAATGGACACCCCAGCTATGGGCGGTATGATGAGCCGTAAGGGGTAAGGCTTTCCGGCCCAGATGAGGGAAATGAACACCAACACTGAGCCGAACAGATACATCCCCGAGGTCAGTAAGCCGGTGTAAATGCCCCAGGCTCTTTTTGACCCTACCGCATAGGCCGAAAGCAGCGAGAGGGGGCCGGTTAAGATCAGATCACCCCAGGGAAGGAGTACCCTCGATAACTGGGATTGTGAAAAGAGCCAGCCTTCTCCCCAGCTAAACAGCGAGCCTGCGACGGCAAATATGCCCGTTGTCAAAAACAGCCAGGCGAAGAGGGTGTGAGGGGAAAGTGGCTTTGGTCGCATAGTTGGCTTCAGATAGAAGGTCTTTTACTATACGGTATGTCGGGCTGTTACGGTGAAAAATACATCAGGCGGAAAAAGATTGCGACAAGTTAAATCACCCCTCTCCTTCCAGCCACAGCCGAAATCCCGGCGCTTTTTCGCGGCTGACCACCACCTCTTCACCCGGATCGGGCGTGAGCTGAAGTTTCAGTTTGCCGTTAAAAAAGGGGTGAATCCGCGCAATGGCACCGATATGGCCGATAAACTGCCGGTTGAGGCGAAAAAAACGCAGCGGGTCGAGCATCTCCGCGAGCTGGTCGAGGGTATATTCTACGGCCCAGCGTTTGCCGTCGGTACGCACCAGATATACGATTTCGTGGGCGGTCATAAAATAGGCAATCTCAGCCTCCCCGATCACCAGCAACTGGTCTTTGCCTTCCACCAGAAAGCGCTGCTTGTACACCTTCGCCTCCGGCTTCCGCCTCATCGGTGGCCTCACGAAATTCTTTTCCGCAAATAACATCGGCACCACCGCACAAGTCATCACCATGGATGGTGGGAAACTCGAATACACCAGCCCCTCCAAATTCATCTTCGCCGA
>RDXT01000786.1 GCA_004292985.1 Bacteroidota bacterium | reverse complement strand
CGAATCAGCCGTGACCATTGACCGCGAATACCTGAAGACTAAGGGCCTCCGCGCCTCCATGACCTATGCCCGTGGCGAAGACAAAACCCCGGACGTGTATGAGTACAAAGCACAATGGAGCCTCAAGGGCGGCAACCTCTACCCGCTGGAACCCGAATGGATCAAGGGCGACTGGCAGGGCGTAACCCTCGCACCGCCTATTTCACCCCGGACCCTGGTATTTGAAGGCGATCTCGAAGAACTGAAGGCCATCGGCATCGTAAATGCCACCTTGCAGGTACGTTACATGAAATTTGGCAAGGAAACCGAGACCAATATTCCATTGACCGTATCCAAAGGCAACCCTATTGCGGAAAAAATGATTTTCACCGACCGAAACACCCAGGGATACGCCTACCGCCTGGTGCTTACCCACAAGGAAAAAGGCAAAATGGCCCTGGATTGGGAGGCTAAAATCAATGATGACTACGTATATGCCTCCATTCCGCAGGAACTGAAAGACCAGGACCCCGACTTTATGAACAAAGTCATCGCTGCTGCCAAAACGATCCTGAATCCTGCCGCAGATGGCACAGTAGCAGAGTCCAACAAGGTGCTCGACCGGTTTAAGGATGTAATAGACATCTTCAGCGATAAATAAGCGTAGCTATGCTGAAAAGAATATTGCTGGCTTTAAGCGCAATCCTTGCGCTGCAAAGCCTTCATGCCCAGCAGTTTATCCTCGATAAACCGCTCCGTGCGGGAGAGCTGACGCTCTTCCCCGACCTCAACGACCCGAAGATCTACTATTATCTTCCGGACAAGGCGCACCTGGCGACCGACGCGACAGGCAACCCTCAGTTTTCCTTTCTCCGCTATGTGGAGAACGTAACCAGCAACCAGGCAGACCAGGCTTTTTCCGAAGGTGTGGGCGGCGGAATCGTGCATGCAGTCGTGAGTCTGGAAGTAACTGAGGATCAACTGACTGAGGCCCGCCAGGAGCTTCGCCGGGTTGTTCCCGAAGGTGTGATTCAAGGTCCTGTGATCTACAAATCGGGTAAATTTGGCATCGTGTCTTCCTTTCTGGAGACCGATGGCGAGCTGACCAAAAAGGTCGTGGGTCTGGGCAATGCGCCCATTCTCGACGGCCAGAAAGCAGCCATTTCCATCCGCCTGACCAAGCTGGGTGCAAAGATTCTGTGGGAGTCCTTCAAAACGGCAACCCCCGACATCAGCTTTACTTTCGAAATGGAACTTGAGGGCTTCCGGATGCCCGTCCGGGCCAGTATCGAGGCCAATTACGAGGAGATTTACAAACATGAAATGTTCGGTCTCGATGTGAAGCTGAACACCGGAGCGGCAAACACACCTGCCGGTGGTGCAACTCCGGGAGGGGGCGCAGCCAATAACGGCGGCGGGGGGGGCGGCAGCCGCCCCAATAACCCGGGAACGCCTTCTTCACCTCCAGCCACACCACCCGCCACACCTCCGGCTACTCCTCCGGCGACACCGCCTGCCACTCCCCCTGCAACCCCTCCGGCTACGCCACCTGCAACCCCACCGCGGACTACTCCGCCACCGCCCCGGCCTCCGGGAAGTGGCAGCGGCAGCGGTCTGGACTACGACGTCGACTATTTCGAAGCCTGGGTAAATTACTTTTCGACCCCACGGCCACAGAATGGGATCGTGCTGGGTGCAGATATCAAAGCGACTTTTGATGAACTGCGCAAAAGCGGCGCGATCAAGGTAGAGCAGGTCGGCAACGACAACAACATGGAGCGCCTGATCCAGACCGCCTATGACAAACTCGCCGAGTCTATGTTTTCCCGCGAAGGGGTGGACAACAGTGCCGCAGCCGCATTTAACCCCGCTCAACTGAGCCAACTGACCAACGCCCAAACGCCTCCTGCCCAGCCTGCGCTGCTCTCTGCCTTCTTTAAATATGAGCTGAAAAAAGAGCGCAAAACAGGAACCTTCCGCCTGGATTTCAATAAGTGGACCACTGACAAGGTAACGATGCGCTTTGATGAAAACATCGGCAACCTGACCCGCTACATGAACAATCCGAAGTATTTCCGGCAGG
>RDXT01000615.1 GCA_004292985.1 Bacteroidota bacterium | reverse complement strand
CAGCAGATCCGCGAGAGTGAGGCAGCCCTCAAAGGCTATGCATATATGTCCGGGCTGATGCAGCTGGTGGCGGTGCTGCTGCTGGTATTTTTCGGGGGAATGGTGCTCGACCGCTCGATGGCGCGCCTTGCTGCCCCAGAGACCATTGAAAAAGCCGAAGTGCTGCCCTGGAACCTTTCAGCACCCGGCATGGTGCTGGTGAAAACCCGCGCTTCGACCTTTATGGTACCTGCCGATTACGAAAGCTGGCTGCAGGCGGGTACACAGATCAGCCTTGAAAAATCACCTTTCGGCGGCATTCCGCGCCGCGTACAGGTCTCGCGTAGCGGCGAAACACGTTTTTTTCCTATTTTCGGTGAAATATACGGAGAGTTTTTTCCTCTGGTCTGGCTGGTGATCGCTGCGGCTCTGGGCACTCTTTTTTTCCGGAGCAATGCAGAGTTCAACACCTACCTGGGCACAGCCGCTCTGCTTGCGGGGCTGGTGGTGTTCACAATCTTGTTTCGACGTTGAACATGGCCCGCGAATTTCGCGACTACTACCAGCTCCTGGGCGTCGGGCGGCATGCAAGCCCCGACGAGATAAAAGCTGCTTACCGGCGGCTTGCCCAGGCATTGCACCCGGATGCGAACCCGGACCCGGATGCGCATCAGCGTTTTGTGCAGGTATCGGAGGCCTACCGCGAACTGAGCGACACCGTGCGCAGACAGGTCTATAATATGCGCTATGACCTTCGGCAGCACGCCTATACGCCTCCGGTGATCCAGCAGCCTGTGTATGAAACAGAGCCTGCTACCCCCCGTATGAGCCGGAGAGAAGAATTTGCCCGCTATCGCTGGATCGTCTTCACCATTGGGTTTATCGGTTTGCTGTTTGGCCTTTCGGTTGTGCTGGACTATGCCGCAGCATGGGAAACCGTGACCAAAACCGTGCGTTCGATCAAAAAAGACGACCCACGGCCCGGACAAATGTTGGTAGAGGCGGGCAATAAGCGCTTTCAGGCTGCCGAAGACCAGGTGCCGGAACTCCGGCCAGGCGACCGCATCACGCTGCACATTACCCCCCTGTACCACACCGTTACGCTGATCACCGTTTGTCTGCCGGGAAGCCCCACAGACGTATGCCTGCCCAGATCAGCACCTGTACACCCCAATTATGGGATCTACAATATCTTTTTGCCCTTTCTGGCGGCATTATTTCTGTCTGCGCTTATGAGCATGGCTTTATTCCGGCGGCATCCGGAGCAGTCTTACCAGCTTGCCCTGCTTACGATCCTGTTTTTTGTGATTAATATCGGGCTGGTATATGCTTCCTGAGGCTCAGCTTCCGACAAATCCCATGACGCCTTTTTCCACTTCCTTTTTGTCCACAAGGACTACGGTATAATAAATGCCCGTTTCGGTAGCGGAAGGCATCACATATTTGATTCCTTCGACCGAGTCGGCCGGAATCAGTTCGTAGAGTTTTTCGGTAATGTCCACATGCCCTGCTTCGTAGGTTTTGCGGTCAATGAAGATCGAGATTACACGCTGGCGGTCTTTCATAAAGGTAATAATGAAGGATAATGACTGAAGACACCTCAGACCGCGCGGGCGTTACACATTGAGCAGGTCTGCCACCTCATATAATTTGCCATACAGTTCATCCATGCGGATCGGCTTGGACAAAAAGTCATTCATGCCCATTTCCATCACTTCGCGGCGGGTTTCCTGAAAGGCATCTGCGGTGAGGGCGATGATAAATACCTCCGGATCCAGGATGCCCGAGCCGGGCTGGCGGATGATACGGGTAGCTTCACGGCCATCCATCACGGGCATGTGCAGGTCCATCAGCACCACATCGTAAGTCTGCAATCGGAGTTTGTCGAGGGCTTCGCGGCCATTGGAGGCAATATCGGCAGTGATATTTTTGCGGCGGAATACCTGCTTCATCAAAAACTGGTTCATGGCCAGGTCCTCGACCAGCAAAATCCGCATGCGGCTCAGATCAGTCTCCGGATGCTCAGCTACAGCAGCAGGGGCATTGGCCAGCGCTTTGTCTCCTATGTCGAAAGGCATCACAAACTGAAAGCAGGAGCCTTTGCCCGGCTCACTTTCGACCCAGATTTTACCGCCCTGAAGCTCCACCAGCCTGCGGGTAATGGCCAGTCCCAGTCCGGTGCCGCCAAATTCGCGCGAGGTGCTGGAGTTTGCCTGCTCGAAGCTTTCAAATATCCGCGATAGCTTATCTGCAGGAATGCCGATGCCCGTATCTTCCACCCTGATCCATACCTGCGTATGGTCGTCTGCCTTTTCCCTCAGCGAAATGCTCAGATGCACATGGCCTGAGGCCGTAAATTTCAGGGCATTTCCCACCAGGTTGATCAAAATCTGACTGAGCTTGACCGGATCGCCCATCAGGTATTCGGGAACCTCCGGGTCAACGATCGCTCTGAAACTCAGGTTTTTAGACTCTGCCTTGGGCCGGTAGGTCGTCATAAGCGACTCGACCACCTGCGCCAGCGGGAAGTTGATCCGCTCAAAGGTGAGCTTGCCCGACTCGATTTTCGAGAAATCCAGGATTTCATTAATGATCACAAGCAGGTTTTCTGCCGAATACTGAATCGAGCGGGCATACTCGAGGGCAGTGGCGTCCTGGCTGTCGCGCACAATCAGCTCTGTGAGGCCAATGACCGCGTTGAGCGGTGTGCGGATTTCGTGGCTCATGTTGGACAGGAACTCCGACTTGGAGCGATCGGCGGCTTCGGCCTTGTTTTTGGCCAGAATCAGTTCCTGGCGCGAGGCTTCGATCTCGGCGGTGCGCTCCCGGATGCGCTCTTCGAGTGACTCGTTGAGCTTCATCAGCTCCTGGTTGGCCAGATACAGCTCCAGTGATTTTTTTTCAATAACCTCCTCTGCGGCCTTGCGGGCAGCCCTTTCTCTCTGTAATATACGTTTGAGGCTATCGAGTTGATCCATCAGTCAGGGATGCGGATAAGCGTAAATTTAACGATCGTTCGATCAGGATTTATGTCTTCCCGGTGAAGGCTGATGTTTTCCTGGAAATGCTTAATGCAGCCATTGAGCAGGCCTTCGGCAAAGTCGCCCAGGCCCCGGCTGGAATGGTAAGTCATTTCGAGCCGGTTTTCCGCTGGTCTTACGGTCTCAAATGTAGGGAGTTCGGCATCGGGATATAGCTTTCGTACTTCGACATGTATATAATTTTCGATCAATGCCAGAAAATCGAGGGTCGAGGTCGCATTTGCAAAAAAATGATGATACCCTTTCACAAAGCGGCTGAACAGATGCTCTCCGTAGGCTTTCAGCAAATCGGGGACCGCAATGCCCGACATCGCACTCAGATTTACCACCAACCTGACCATTTCCTGATGATCGTAGGTACCTACGGCTGTATAAATGCCGCCCGAAGGCAGGTCGGACTGCGAAATGATGTTGTCCGCAATGTCAAAGCCAAAGCGGTCTTCGACCATTTCCAAAAACTCGGTAAATACGATGCCCTTCATAATGGTTCTTTTTAGGGTAATGATGATTGACCCCAGAAAATACAAGAGAACTTATTTATTTTCCAAAGGATGTATATTTATTGGCATGTAAACGCTTCGGGAGAATGTAAGAATATTTAGTTTAAAAAACGATCACAAATACCTGAATATCAATTTATTATACACAATATTTCATCGTATCCCCTTGATCTTCCGCACAAGCCGGGGTGTAACGTAATTTCAAAAGATGATGCAAAACGGCCTCTGCCTGAAGAAAAACTTTGCCGGAGTTGCAACTTTGTTGTTTAAACATCGTTAAACCTGTGACAATCATTCAATCTCTCTAACTTAACCTTTCACATGAAAAGAATTCTTATCCTCGCTGCAGCTTCTCTGTCTTTCCTTGCTGCCTCTGCCCAGGTAAACTGGACTACCGACCGCTCACACTCCAGCATCGGTTTCACCGTTACCCACCTCGTTATTTCTGAAGTTGAAGGCTCTTTCAAAACCTTCGACATCGCTGTTTCTTCTCCTGCTGCCGACAATTTTGAAGGCGCAAAAATCGAGTTCAGCGCTGACGTAGCCTCTATCTACACCGGCGATGAAAACCGCGACGGCCACCTGAAGTCTCCTGACTTTTTCGATGCCGCCAACAACCCTAAAATCACCTTCAAAAGCACTTCTTTCAAAAAGACCCGTGGCAACCAGTACAAGCTGGTAGGTGACCTGACCATGCACGGCGTAACCAAAAGCGTAGAACTGACTGCTGTATATAACGGCACAGTGAAAGACCCTTATGGTAACACCAAAGCAGGTTTCAAAATCACAGGCGTAGTAAACCGCACCCAGTTTGGTCTGAAGTGGAATGCCGCACTCGAAACAGGCGGAGTTGTTGTAAGCGAAGACGTTACGATCAATTGCAATATTGAGCTGAAAAAATCCTAAATTTACGACGGGAAGTCTCCATTTGAGGAGGCTTCCCTATTTTATATGCGTATAGAAGAAGCCATAAAGCAAAAAAACCCTTTCCGAAGCGAGCACCAGCGCCTGGTGGTGAATTTGTTTTATACAGCCAACTGGGTACAGGACCAGCATAAAGCGATGTTTAAGCCCTACGGGGTTACCTCTCAGCAATACAATGTGCTCCGTATCCTGCGGGGTCAATATCCCAATCCGATTTCCACCTCCGACATCCGCGAGCGCATGCTGGACAAAATGTCGGATGTATCGCGTATCGTAGAGCGCCTGCTCAAAAAGAAACTCCTCACCCGCCGGGTCTGCAAGACCGATAAACGCCTGGTAGATGTGCTGATCACCGAAGACGGCCTTTCCCTGCTCACCCGGATGGATACGGTGATGGATGTATCGGACACCCATATGCTCACGCTCAGCGAAGCCGAAGCACAGCAGCTCAATGACCTTCTTGACAAATTACGGGGCTGATTTTTAAACGGAAATTGCTACCTTTCGGCCATGGACCTCTTAAAACTCCTGGCACTGGCTTTAGGCCCCATAGCGTTTATATTTACCTATGTATATCTCCGCGACCGCTTTGACAGGGAGCCGCTCCGCTATCTGATCGTCACTTTCATCTGTGGTATCCTGATTGCTATTCCGGTCATTTTCCTGGGGAAGTTTCTGGGAGATGTGCTGGGCGTGTCCGATACCTCCGGCTCTCCGGCAGATCTGGCGATCTATGCCTTTGGGGTAGTAGCGCTTTCTGAAGAAGGCATGAAATACCTTGTGTTGCGCTGGTACAACTATCCGCACCGGGAATTTAACGAGCCATATGACGGTATTATGTACGGAGTGGCAGTGTCTCTGGGCTTTGCCGCCATCGAAAATGTGCTCTATGTATTTACCTCCGAATACGGTGTCTCTACCGCCATCATACGAATGTTTACAGCTGTGCCCGCGCATGCCTCTTTTGGGGTTATGATGGGCTTTTTTGTAGGCCGGGCCAAATTTATCTCCGGCATCAATCCCTTTACCGAGCGGATGAAGGGCCTGCTGACCGCCATTTTTTTTCACGGTCTGTACGACTATTTTCTGTTTCTGGGTGTCGAATCGCTGGCTATCATTTCCTTTATCGGCCTTGGGCTTACCATTTTCCTCGCCAGACGCGCGATCCGTTTGCATGCCGCAGACTCTGAGCGCCGCAACCGCCGGAGTGTACGTAATCCCTTTTTTGACCCGGATTGATGCCCATGAACCCCTCTGAGCTACGGGAGTTGCTTGAAGAGCGCTACCTGATATACAATCAGCCTTCGTTTATCGAAGCTGATCCGGTGTCTGTGCCGCATCTGTTTAGTGAAAAAGGCGACATCGAAATTTCGGGCTTTTTATCTGCACTCATTGCCTGGGGACAGCGAAAAACCATTGTGCAAAATGCTTTCCGGCTGATGGACATGATGGACCGCGAGCCGCTTCGTTTTGTGCTGGAGGCCAGTGAGGAGGAGCTTGCCCGCTTAGACCGCTTTGTACACCGCACCTGCAACGGCACAGATATGCGGGCGCTGGTGCTTTCGCTGCGGCGGGTGTATAGTGAAATGGGAGGGCTGGAGGCTGTTTTTTCGATGGGAATGCAGCCCGGAGACCCTACGGTATATCATGGCATTGTGCAGGCAAGGGCAGCCCTTGTATCGCGTCCCGGCTTTCCCGGCCGCACCCGCAAGCACCTGGCAGACCCTTCTTCCGGTTCTTCTGCCAAGCGGATCAATATGTTTCTTCGCTGGATGGTGCGCAGCGACCGCAGGGGCGTGGATTTCGGAATATGGAACCGCATTCAGCCCTCACAACTGATCTGCCCCCTCGATGTGCATACCGGCAACGTAGCCCGGCACCTGGGCCTGCTCCGCCGCAGCCCCAATGACTGGAAGGCCGCCATAGAGCTTACCGAGCGCCTGCGGGAACTTTGCCCGGAGGACCCCGTGAAATATGACTTCAGCCTGTTTGGGATGGGCGTGTTTGAGGGCCAGGGTTCAGGGAACAGTTGACAGGGTTCAGGGAACAGGGATTTAAACCTTTGGGTACCTCTGTGAGTCTTAGGTTCTGAACCTCATTATTTTTTTACTCCCATGACCCAGAGACTTACTTTTCTGCTTACAGGCGGAGGTATGCTGCTGCTATTGTACGCAGGGCAGCTCATTTCCAACTCGGCGGGTGCTCCCGGAGGCCGTACAGGTGCCCCGGGCGAACTTACCTGCCAGGACGGATGTCACAACAGCTTCGCGCTGAACACCGGACCGGGGACCACCTCCCTGAGTTCTACGGTCCCGGAAACCGGCTACGAACCCGGGCAGACCTATCAGGTCAGCCTCAAAATCAAAAACGCAGGCGTTACCCGTTTTGGATTCGGAGCAACAACCATCGGCACTGTATCGCAAACAGGTGCGGGCAATAAAACCCTGACGGAGGCCACCCGCACAAAACTTGCTACGCTGAGTGGCAAAGAGTACATCACGCACACAAACACAGGAACCACCAGTACAGATTCTGCCACCTGGAGCTTTAACTGGACGGCCCCTGCTGCCGGAACAGGTGAAGTGAAAGTCTATGCCTCTTTTGTCGGGTGTAACGTGGCGAATAACGGACGCCTGGGCGACCATGTCTATACGCAATCCCTGGAAATCAAAGAAGCAGGTACCGCATCGCTCGACCAGCTCCCCTTCGTACGCAACTGGAAGACCTATACTTCTGACCAGAGCATCTATCTGGAGATTGAGGCCACCTCACCCACGGCGCTGATGGTCGAGGTGCTGGGCCTGTCGGGAAATGTTGTGTACCGGAAAGAAGTGCGCGTGTCGCCCGGTGTTTATACAGAAATCATCCCCGCGCAACACTGGGGTAAAGGGCTGTATTTCTTGCGCTTAGGTAGTGGGCTGGACCAGTCGCTGCAGAAGCTTATCCTTTGATTTAGGACGTGGGGCCGTATATTTGTACTGAGCTATTTTCGTTATAATTGCTCATTCATTCATCCATAACTCATGTCTATGAATCGTTTACTTACGTACTGCATTGCTTTGTTGTCCTTTTCCGGGGCTGTACAGGGCTTTTCTCAATGCACAGACCTCTTCTTTTCAGAATACCTGGAAGGAAGTTCGAACAACAAGGCAGTAGAAGTCTATAACCCGACAGCCAGCCCGGTTAACCTGGCAGGCTATAAAATCTACCGCTACAACAA
>RDXT01000785.1 GCA_004292985.1 Bacteroidota bacterium | reverse complement strand
GCCCAAATACGGAATGCTGTGGCCTGGCCGCTATTTACGCGGTAGCCTACCGATAGGATGGCATCGAGGTTGTAGAACTGTGTATTATAGGTTTTTCCATCGGCAGCAGTATGTGCAAAAATTGCACATACTGAATCAGGGTCAAGTTCTCCGCTGTTAAAAATGTTTTTTACATGTTTCGTCACCACCGTTCTATCCACCCCAAACAAATCGGCGATCTTCTGCTGTGTGAGCCAGATCGTTTCGTTCTGCAAATAGATTTCCACCCTTACGCCTCCGTTTGGGGTGGTGTACAGCAATATTTCGTTGAACCCGCTCCTGGGCTGACTGATTTTTTTTGCCATTGAAGTGGTGGTTTACCTGTCTCTCAAAGATACGGATAATACCGAAAATAGCCATTTGCCAACTTTGATGGCGGCCTGCCGGACTTGTCCCTGTGGGACCGCCCCTACTTTTTCTCAATCCGCCAGCTACGCCCCCCTATACTCAGCACATAAAGCCCCGCAGGCAGCGCCGCCAGCGAAACCCCTTCCCGCACAGTGCCCGCAGGCAGCAGCATATCCAGACAGCGGCGACCCGCCATGTCGCTCATTGTCAGCGCAGTAGCTTTACTCAGGGGCACCTCCCATTGTAACTGCAACTGATCTTGTGCCGGATTGGGATATACGACCATTCCCAGCAGATCATAAACGTCTGTACCCAGGCAAGTGTTTAGCACATGCACAGGGGCCTGGGGGCGGCAGTCGGTCGTGTCGCGGATGATGATATCCTCAATCTGCACCACGGGTCCGCCGTAATAGGTGCGGTCCTGCGAAATGGGATCATAACTCGCTGAGCTGAGAAAGGTAACATCATGGGTAGAGTCTATCGGATAGCCCAGGCTGTTGCGCAAAAAACGCACGCCCCCGGCCACGTGCAGCAGGCAGCCATCGGGTTGCCGTACAGGGATGACAGAGGTCGCCAAATAGTCGTATCCGCTGCTATCGTCAAAGAGGTAGGTCTGCATGGGATTCATCAGCAGGTCCGTTTCATAGATGCAGGACTGCAAATGGTCATTTGTCCCGGTGAGGGTTCCCTGTCCCCCCGCGAGGAAATAGGCGTTTCCACTGGCGCGGGCCCTCAGCCCTATGTCTATGCCGGGCCGGTAAAACACCTTTTCCTGAAGCAAAACCCCGCCCGGCCCGATCTCCGCCATCCAGGGGTCGAGGATGTCGGGCAGCGGAAGAAAACGAGAGCCTGCCAG
The DNA here is from genome assembly GCA_004292985.1 of Bacteroidota bacterium. Classification (GTDB taxonomy): domain Bacteria; phylum Bacteroidota; class Bacteroidia; order J057; family J057; genus RDXT01. The sequence goes on along the minus strand of RDXT01000785.1, from coordinate 826 downwards.
CAGCAGACGGTCGCCCGACAGGGCTTCGAGGGTGATGCCAGCATGGTAAATGGCATAGACAAAATTCAGCCCGCCTGCCGACAAAGGCGCAGCCGACCAGGTGCGGAACCACGTGCGCTGAAGCGATGCATTCGCACCAAAGGCCAGCAGGTACAGAGAGTCATTACTTTTGTCGAAATAGGCACCGGTCAGGGCATAGCCATTGCTGTGGGGGGCCAAGTCGTAGGCGACAGAACTATCGGAGGCCGGGAAGTCAAATACGCTGCTTTGCTGGGGGAGAAACTGGCTGTTTACCCGCATCAGATAGGCCGTTTTGCGGATGCTGTCAAAGGTCAGCGGCAAAAGCGTATTAAGCTCCGTGTAGAGGGTCTGGCCTGTAAGGGCATATCCGCCACCGGGTGCCGGGCAGAGGCCATAGCCGACGGTGGGAAGTAAGAGCCTGAGATTCAGCGCGGTAATGTCGAGCGTAGTGCAGACGTGGCGCACGCGCAGCACCTCTCCGCAGGGATCCGTTTCGAGGAGCAGGGCCGCCTTCACCGGATAAGGGCTGGTCAACTGGCTTTCGACCGTATCGGATTCGCCTACCGCCACCAGGCGGCCATCTGACAGCTCTTCGATGTCATAGAGCCGGGTCGCCTGGGCACCATAGCGGTATTTTTTCGCCCAGATAATTTCGCCCAGGAGGTTGAGCTTCATGATCCAGGCGCTGTCCTGCCAGTAGCCCACCGACACATAGTTGGAGTCGCTGGTCTGGATCATCCGCAGAGAGCCGTCGAAAACGTTCCAGTTGTTGAGCTTCAGGTAGGAAGGAACCGGATTTTGCGCG
>RDXT01000784.1 GCA_004292985.1 Bacteroidota bacterium | reverse complement strand
CAGCAGCTTTCCGAAGGAAAGCGCAGCGAAGACGCACTCAAAGAGGCACGTAAGCAATATTTTCTGCAATCAGACCCCTACCACGCGCACCCGTATTTCTGGGCGGGAATGGTATTGATCGGCAGCGGAGAAGCAGTAAGACCAGCGCCTTTATCTGCGTTTCACTGGACCTTGATTTTTATAGGAATGGTCCTCGCAGGGGGAGCCGGATATGAATGGTGGAGGCGAAATTACCGCAGCAAGGTAAGGCTTCCTCTTCTCAGCGGCATGCCTGGCCCCGGCGAAAAGTGATAATAGTACACTCCTTCCGGCAGTTGATCTCCTCCCCAGTCATTCTGGTAGCCTTCGCGGGCAAATACTGCACCTCCCCACCGGTCATAGATCCGCAGTTCATTTTGAGGATAGCGCAGCAGATTTTCGATCACCCACCTGTCGTGAATGCCATCGCCATTAGGAGTGAATACATTGGGAATAAAAACCGGATGCCCGAAACGGAATTCTACCTCGTTGGAGAGGGAAACCTGCCCGGCTTCAAAGCCGGTAGCCCGTATCCGCAGCCGGTGGCGGAAAGCGTCGAGACCATTGTGAAGGAGCAAGTCCAGGGAGTCGGGGGGCAGACTCCGTATCAGGGTATAATTGCTTTCGTTTTCGAGGCGACGCAGCACCTCATAGCTGCGCACCGGCCAGCCCGCGTATGCTGTCCATTGCAGAAAAATATCGTTACTCAAGGTATCGCTGCTGCCCTCCAGCAAAACACTCCGGTGAATATCGCTTCGGATGTCACTGCGGCACTCATTCGAGCTACTGATCTTATAGTCAAAGATTTTGCTGTCCGTAGGCAAACGGCGGTCGAGGTAGGTTCCTGACTGCCCGGCAGCGAAGCGGGCAATTTCCTGCCAGGGCAGGCCGTCGCGCTGCCGCCAGAGATACAGCGAATCGAGGGGCCTCCGGTCGCTGAGCGTCCGCCAATCTACTTGAATATCAGCCTCTTGCTCTATCCTTGTCCCTACCTGAAGCAACTGGACAAAAGAGGTATCTGTAAACACTTCGACAAACAAGGTATCGGACAGGCCATAACAGACGGTATCGGTGCTGGTATAAACTTCCTCCACCCAGATGCTGTGAAGGCCAGTACCACTCCAGTTTACGAGCACCTGACCCGGCTGGGAACCGGGACTTAAACTCCCGCCCTCAATACCCCAGGTATAGGAGGATGCGCCATTGACAAAGATCTGATAGGGGATATTCTGGGTGAATTCTGCACACAGCGCTGAGGGGCCGACGGGCATATCGGGACTCAGTTCCGGAGAAATACGTACCGGAATACGCAGCGGATCTCCTTCGCATCCATTGGGCAAACGGGCAATTACCTCTACAAAAGCAGGCGTCCCGGCGCTGCCCCAGTTGACGAGCAGGCTATCTGTGCCCTGACCTGCAAGGATGCTCCCCCCACTGACGGTCCAGAAATAGGTGACGGAGTCCTGCACGGGGTCAATGCGGTACAGCGTTTCGGTCGCCAGCGGACACACCACCCGGCTTCCCTCTATGCTCAGGGGAAGGGGGCTGCGCCGCACGCGCACCTGCACCGTATCGCGATAGGTGCAGCCTTCTCCCTGCACTTCGAGCGTATAGTTCAACAGGCTGTCTTCGTACAGGTCGAAGGGATATACAAAAAAGGTCTGGGCCTGCTGTCTTTCGCCGAGAAAATCGCCGGGCGTCCAGGCGTATGTGTAGCCAGGAACATCCGTCTTTCCTATCAACACAGCCTCTTTGCTGCAAACACTGGTATCATTCCCGGCAAAACCTGGCTTAAACAAGCCAAGCCCCGGTGAAAATAGATGATTGGGGATCAGCGGTGACCAGGTAGCATAGGAATTGGGAGGTATATTAGGTAATAAAATATCATCTGGCACAAACTGGCAGGCGATTCCGGGTAAATTGGGACTTTTAATAACCGAATAACTGGGTGTAAACAGGTCAGGCTTGGCTTTGGGGATGTAAATACGACCATCAGGTCCGGTCTGGGGAGCCTGGAGGGGCTTTCCCTGGTAAATGAGCACCTTTGAGTTT
>RDXT01000783.1 GCA_004292985.1 Bacteroidota bacterium | reverse complement strand
TGGTTTGGCTCCGCAGGTGCGTACAGGGATTTTCATGCCGGAAGTCCGGATGAGTCGGGGATTGGGGGGGTGATTATTGAGGTATAGGGGGTGTTTTTATGTCTGACAGGTCTTGGAGACCTGTCAGACGTCCACCCAGACCTCCAACCTATACCCTCACCACCCGCCACCCACCGCCGGGCGGCAGATGAATCGCTCCGGTGACGGCATCCTGCGGGGCGCCGGTGACGCTGGCGAGGGTAGTCGTTTCGCCTTCAAGGCAGCGGAGACCCAGAAAGGCGAAAATAATCGCTTCTTTATAGTCGGTCCAGGCATCGGGGGCGGTGTAGTCGGGGGCAATGCCCAGGGGTGCACATGCGCGGGCGATCTCCTCCATCAGGAAATGGTGGTGCCGCCCGCCGCCGGTAACAAGGAGGGCTTCGTTGCGGGCGCCTGTGAGGCTGAGGCCTGCTGCAATCTGACGTGCGATGTGCAGCACTACGGTGTGCAGCAGGTCCGCCAGCGGGGCATCGAATCGCTCCAGCACTGGCATACATTGCTGTTCTACCCATTCCCAGCCGAGGCTTTTTGGGGGGAGCTGGGTATAAAAAGGCAGGTTATCGAGCGCAGTAAGAAGGTCGGGCAGCAACTGGCCACTGGCTGCCAGCGCTCCGCGATCGTCGTAGCCCAGCGGATCTGCGGGCAGGTGGCGGCGGTAGAGTGCATTCAGCACAATGTTGCAGGGGGCTACATCGAAGGCCGAGCCGCCGAAGCTGAGGTTGGAGAAACCGCCGAGGTTCAGGAAAAGCCTGCGGTCCGGGAAAAGAAATTTTTCGCCCAGCGGCACCAGTGGCGCACCCTGGCCGCCCAGTACCACATCTTTTACCCGGAAGTTGCTCACCAGCGGGCAGGGCAGAAAGGCCACCGCCGCTTCTCCGTCGCCGATCTGCGAAGTAAAACCCCGCCCGGGCTGATGGAAGATGGTCTGGCCATGCATGGCTGCAAAGTGGGGATTCAGCCCGTTTCGCCGGATAAATGCGGCCATCTGCTGCCCCAGCCAGGCGCCCCAGGCTACGTGGATATGGGCATAGGTTTCTGCGTCGGCTTCGTAGAGGTGCATAAACTGGTCGCGCCACCCACCCTCCAGCGGCAGGCTTTCGGCGACGTCTATGCTGAAAACATAACGATTTTCCGTACGTTCAAAGGTGCAGCAGGCAAGGTCTAATCCATCCATCGAGGTACCGGTCATCGCGCCGATACCTTTCCACCTATTTGCAGGCATAGTTCCTTTTTGTTGTTTTACATTTGCGTACGCATATTACTTAATCCTCCCACATTATGTCTGGTAAAAAAACGAATTCACAACCCGAAGGGCCACCCGAGCTGGGTCTCCTGAGCAACCTGCGCTACGATGCGCCAGCGGGTCTGGTGGTGTTTCTGGTAGCCTTACCCCTTTGTTTGGGAGTTGCCCTGGCCAGCAAAGGCACTGCGGGGGCGGCACCGCTTTTTTCAGGCATTCTGGCAGGTATCATCGGCGGACTGGTGATCCCGATGGTCAGCCGCTCTCCGCTGAGTGTGAGCGGCCCGGCGGCAGGTCTGATTGCCATCGTGGCGATGGGCATAGATGCGGTCGGTTCTTTTGAAGGCTTTCTCACGGCGGTAATGCTCGGCGGAATCGTGCAGATCCTGCTGGGACTGGCCCGCGCGGGTTCGATTGCTTATTTTTTCCCCAATGCAGTGATTAAGGGAATGCTGGCGGCCATTGGTCTGATCCTGATCCGCAAGCAGCTGGTACATGCGCTGGGGATTGATACAGAGGCGATAGATGACAATTTTCACCTGTTCGAAACAGGCTCTGTGATCCGCGAGATTGTGGTCGAAGGTCACTATGAAATGGGAGCGGTGGTGATCAGTCTGATCAGTCTGACGCTGCTGCTGTTTTGGGAAAATTCTCCGCTGAAAAAAATCAATTTTCTCCCCGGTGCGCTGGTGGTGGTTTTTGTCAGTGTGGGGGTAAATGCCCTGCTGCTGGCCCTTCGTCCGGAGTGGGCACTGGCCGGTGGAGCGGACGGGCACCTCGTTCATTTGCCG
>RDXT01000614.1 GCA_004292985.1 Bacteroidota bacterium | reverse complement strand
GTCTGGCTCAGTACCGTGCTTTGGGTGCTGAGATGGCCTTTTCCTTCTTTGGCCGAACCTGTCCAGTGAGCATCTGCAATACGTTTCATTTTGTTGGGTGGGTTGAGGTGAATACCTGTAAAACTAACCCCTCGGCAGGAGGAATGTTTGTGAAATGCTTACCAGTTGTCCTCTGCAATGAGGTTACCATCTGCATAGGTCCAGGTGATTTTCTGATAGGTAAACTGAATTTCTTCTACCGGCGTTCCGGCTGCGTTTACGCTTGTTTTAATGCTGACGACCGAAGCGTTGGTAAGTTTTACGGTGAAAAACAGGGGCATCATTCCGGTAGCTCCTGCCGCTCGTGAAACACGGTAGTAATAGAGGGTGACCTCCGTCAGGTTTTCATTGTTCACCAGGGCCGTAGCCAGTTTGGTGCTGGCTTTGTCGAGTTCTTTTGTGATGACAAAGGGTTTGTGCTGACGCTTTCCGCTTGCCAGCCCTGAGGCAGCATCTCTCGGCGACAGAATCTCATGTGAATACGTGAGGGCTTTGATCTGACCCTCTTTGCCTTTTTCAATCACGTCTCCGGTGATATCTCCCTGCTTGGCAGACTTAATCTTCACATAAAAAGAGCCATTCTGCGCAAAAGCACTCATAGCGAGCAGCAGCAGGGAAAGTAGCAGGACAAAACGCGGGTAGTTTTTCATTTGGAAGCAATTATGGACAGCTCAGTATGCCTGGTTTCGGCCAGACTGGCTGATGAGGGAGTTTAAGGAGTCGTTAAAGTCATTTGCGGCCATCAGTTCCTCAAGGGAGAGGTGCATGCGGTAGCGCCAGAGCTGATGAGGGTTTGCGGGGTCATTGATTTGCTCTTCAGCGGGGTCAAGGCGGCGAAGATTGTTGTCCATCGCCAGCAGGTCCTGAATCGGGAAAATAGCCCACATGGCGGGAGAGAAAAGGTGCTGCACCAGAATATCACGCGCGACCCAGGGTTCGCAGAAGAAAGGCGCTCCGCCTTCGCGGCCCAGCAGGCGACTGTAAAAACGCTGAATAGCACCGCGGTCGCCCTCCCACCAGCCGCGCAGGGTCGGCATGTCGTGGGTCGAGGTGCTCACCACCGAGAGATAGGGCGCATCGCCCGGATGAAAAAACTCGCGGTCGCTCTGCTTGGGCATGCGCTGAATCTCCAGGCTCAATATGCCGAGCTGCTTCATTACGCCGGGAACGCAGGCCGGTACCATGCCGAGGTCTTCCCCGCAGACGAGCATGTCGGTGGCATATTTGATGGCCGGCAGTTTGATCAGTGCCTGCTGCCGCCAGAACTCTTCGTGACGGCGGAAGAAAAAGTCGGTATAAATCTCATTAATCGCAGCTTTGGCGCGGCCGTCAAGCTCCTGATACGAGCGGGTCTGGTGAAGCGCGATCCGGGGGCTGAAGCCTTCGCCGCCTGTGCCGGGCACTTCCACGAAGATCACTTCGGCCAGAAGACCATAGAGGCCATCCCGCACACGCTCCCACATCGCCTGATTATCAGGGTTTTCGGCAATTTTCGCTTCGATTACGGCTTCGACTTTGCGCTGGGTATTGACGTATTCACGCATCCGGTAGCAGCCGGGCAGATATTCTTCCAGGAACTCCGGCGCAGCCCATGAGGCCTCATTTCCCAGGAAATCACCCAGCAAATGCGCCCGGATGTAGGGCATGCAGTAGCGCTCATAGTCGAGCCAGAGGCTGCGGTTCATCAGTTCCTGGCGGCTGAGGGGCAGGCAAGGGTTAAAGTGTCCCAAAATGCCCTGCACAGCATCGCCCGGAATCTCCCATATCCGGAAAAAGCCCAGGATGTGGTCAATGCGGAAGGCATCGAAATAGCCCGAAAGCTGGGTCATGCGGCTTCGCCACCAGGCATATCCGTCCTGCGCCATCACCTGCCAGTTGTAGGTGGGGAAGCGCCAGTTCTGGCCCGCCACCGCAAACGCATCGGGAGGAGCGCCTGCCTGCGCATCCATGTGGTAGAGGTAGGGTGCGGTCCAGGCGTCCACGCTGTGGCGGTAGATGCCGATTGGAATATCGCCTTTGAGAATCACTCCCCGTGAGCGCGCATAGGTAGCAGCCTCGCTCATTTGCAGGTGCAAATGGTACTGGATATAGTAGTGAATGGCCACATCGTTGTACCATTCCTTGTCAGGAGAAGCAAAATCTTCGGCCTCTGCTGCCTGATAGCTGCTGTATTCGGGCCAGGTGTGAAAATCCGCTGTGTGAAAGCGGTCTCTCAGGCAGGAAAAAACAGCATAAGGTAAAAGCCAGTCTTTATTTTCCTCAAAAAACACCTGATAGGCTTTTTCTTTCAGGAATTTTTGCTGGTTCTGGTCGTATAAAATCTTAAAGTAGCGGGATTTGAGCGCCATTACCGCCGGATAATCTACCTCAGGCAGGGCATTGAGGGCCTGGCGCTCAGCTTCCAGTTCGGCTTGCATAGCCTTGTCTTTTATGCTTCCTATGGCATCGGGACGCAGGTATAGCGGGTGCAGGGCAAATACCGAAATGGCTGCGTAAGGGTAGGAGTCTGCCCAGCTATGCGTAGCCACGGTATCGTTGATCGGCAGAATTTGCACCAGATTCATCCCGGCACGTACCGCCCAATCTACCAGCAGTTTAATGTCAGACAACTCACCCACGCCCCAGCTCGCCTGGCTGCGCAGGGAAAATACGGGCAGCGCCACACCCGATCCACGCCAGTAGCCACCCGGATAGCGAAACTTTTCATCTGCCTGGAGATACGCAGCCGTATTCAGCACGGAAGTATCTATCACGCGGTCGCTGCCATTTTCCCAGGCCAGCACTTCGCCGCTTTCTTCATCGCGGATCAGGTATTTATAGCGAAGAATCCCTTCTTTGCCAGTCAGGGATACATCGGCATACCAGGTTGGAAAGAGGCCTCCATCCAGCGGTACAGCATCCTCCGCCTTCCAGTTCCCCAGCGCATCAGAAGATCCGGAGACATAGATACGGTGGCCGGGCTTCACCCTCGGAGCGTAGAGCTGGAAACGGACCGTAGCAGCGCTGTGTAATGCGGGTTTACGGGTTTTTTTGCGCTTTTCCTCTTCAAAAGGCATCAGTGCCCTGCGAAAAGCGGAGCTATCCCATGCGGCTTCGACATCCCAGCCGCTTCGCCAGAGGTCGTGCACCTCCGTCTCCGACATATTTTTGTCCAGAAGCAGCTTCCGTTCAGAAGACTCATGCTCCTGCCATCCGCTGCGTTCGTCGTGAATAAAGTAGTGATACTGAATTTCCTGCGTTTCGTCGGGGAGTTCGAGGGAAAAAGTCCACAGTCCTCCGGGACGGTATTGCATCTGTGGCGCGAGGTCAGGGTTCCCGGCGCCGAGCTGAGCGAGGTTACCAGTGAGCTTAAGTTGCTGGCCCCACTGGGTCTGGTATGGAATGAAAAAATTGAGCGTCATAGAGATAGCTACGAAATTGACGGCAATTTAACGCAATGCAGAAAATTACCAACGCTCAGATCCGGGTGCGTGTACTTTTTTTGCAAACGCTTGCATTAAAAGTTTGAGAACTTGTCCTGCCAGAAATCATTTTTGGAAAGGCGCAGCATACTCAGGGTGGAACTGCGGGCGCTGATGACTACGGAGTAGCTTTTTTGCGCTCCGAAAGGCACCCACTGGAAGGACATTTGCCAGCAGTGCAGGTCCCGGAACACGCTCATACGGGTCTGCGTAAATTTCAGATTTTTAAAATCGTAGCCGCTCTGAACGCCGATTTTCCATTTATCGGTAAAAGCTACGTCGCCATCTATATTCAACGTCTGGTTGATGCGGGCGGCATCGAGGCCCGGCTTGCTGTAGCGGAAGCTATAGTTCAGGTTGGCACTCCAGGGGATACTGAAATCCACATAGCGCTGCGGACTTTCCTGGGTGTAGCGGTATTCTTCTTCGTCGAAATTCGGATTTTTGACCAGCTCAGCCTTGCCATTTTTACCCGGTTTGAGGGTGGTGGTCATGGTAATGTTGAAATTGGTCAGGCGGCCCAGCTTGCCTTCTTCTGTCAGCATAAACTGGTTGAGCCGCCGGGCTGCGGGCTGTTTGTAGGGCGAAGGCACTTCTACATAATCAAATACATAGGGATCAACGGTGCCATTGATGTTGATGTTGAGCTTGCGGTCGAAAAGCGAGGTGCGTGCCGCCAGGCTCACCGGAGTCAGCTGAAAGCTGTCGGCCGCAAAGTTGTAGGAGGTGTTCAGGCTGAGGTTGTCTATGACATTGGTGCGGATAAATTTTTCCTGTTTCGGATCGAAGTCCTCTGCAAAACTTTCTTTTTTACGGTACTTCATTTCGAGTACGCTTCCCAGCGAAAAGCCAATGGCCTGGCTCTCGCCGAGGGTAGGTCCGCCATAAATCCCGTCTTCGAAGATGCTGTATTTCACCGTTTTACCCGTGGTGTCCACCTGCACATCCTGGTAAAATCCCCATTTGCTGTCCGAAAAATCCGGCTTGATATTATAAGACAGGCTCGATGTAAAGCGCTGCCGGAAAGTAACCTGCCTTTTGGTTTTGTAAAGCTGGTAAATGCCGTAGAAATTGGTTGTGGCGCTCAGCGAGCCGCGAAAATCGTAGGCGCGCTCAAAGCCGGGGACCTCAGATTCTGTGATTTTCCGCGTTTCGGGATTCCATTCTTTGCGAAGCGTTTCGAGGTACCAGAATTCATTATACTGAAAGCTGGGGGAAATATTAATGTAATTGAGCAGTTTGACGGTTGTAGAAGCGGAGGCTGAATGCTGGAGGCCGTTTTTGTAAAAGGAGCCCCCCGTGCGGCGGATCAGGCTGCTGTCGCCGTTTATCACCTGAAGGTAGTCCACAGAGTCGCGGGGTCTGAGCAGCACAGGCAGGAAAATGCTGTCCGTGATGGTCTCCATCGTATTGCGCGCCTGCATATTGTAGCTCACACCCAGTTGCTTCAGCCAGGTGAGGTAGCGGTTGTCAATGTTGCGAAAGGGGGTCTGCCGGTTCATCGCAAACGAAAACTCCGGCAACTGCATGGTCATGGTTTCCTTGTTCAGGTCCTGCTGGTGCCGCACGCTGGCATTGATGTTAAAAGGCAGGTTGTTGAAGTTTTTCTGAAAGCTAACCGATGAGTTCAGGTTGTTGGTGAAAAAATCGGTCGCATTGTAGCTGATCTGCCGCTGAAAACTATTGGAGGAAGAGATGTTAACGGAGGCCGAAATACGCGCAGTCGGGTCAATGGGCTGGCTGTGGTTCCAGTTGAGCGACCATGCCGAGGTGCGCCTGAAGTCAGGGTCGGTCTTTTCATTAAAGCGCTGCACGCCATACTGAAAGCCCAGAGAGCCATTGAAGGCGTATTTTTTCCGGTAATTGGTGGTGCCGCCGAGCCGCCAGCCGCCGCGTGTGTAGATGTCTCCGCTCAGGGTCAGGTCGAGGTAGTCGTTGATGTTGAAGTAGTAACCGAGGTTCCGCAGAAAAAAGCCCCGGTCCTGCGCCTCTCCATACTGGGGCATCTGAAGGCCGCTGCTTTTACCTTTCTGATTGGGAACAAAGGCAAAAGGAATAATCACCGGTATCGGAAAGTCTGCAATGACAAAATTGAGCGGCCCGCTGATTAGGCGGCTGTCGGGCAGCACCTTCATTTTACTCGAACGGATGTAAAAGTGCGGGTCGGGATCGTCGCAGGTGGTAAAATGCCCCTCTTTGCCGTGAAAAGAGCCATCGGGCTGGTATTTGGCGGTTTCTGCCAGGATATAGGCCTCGCCCTGCATCATCCGTCCATCGGTAATGCGGCCCTTCTGGGTCTTGAAATTGTAGGACAAGGTGCGTGCCCCGTAGGTCTCTTCGCCCTGCTTAAACTGCGGCAGTTGCGTCTCCTTTCCGGCGCTGTCGGCCATCGGTCGCGCATGGAGGGTCTGGCTATCCACTTCCAGCTCGATTTCCCCTGCCTGGAGCGCGATGTTATCATAATTGAGGGTCGCCGTCCGGTAGAGATAGAGCTTTCCGGACTTCACGTCGAACAGAATAGAGTCGTCGGCGGCGTAGGTTACGGGAGATTTGAGGTCACTGCTGGCCCTCAGAGAGTCTTTGTAGCGCGTACTGCCGCTTTCGGCCTGGGCCTGCACTTTGGCGGTGTCGCCAGGTGTAGGTGCGCTCGTCGGGAAACTAACCGCCGGAGGAGCGCCCTTGACCTGCGCATGTGCTATCACGGGTGCGCATAAAATAGCCGCTCCCGTAGCCCAAAGCAGCAATTGCTTCGCCAAATTTTGTAGTATTGCAGTGGCAGTTTTCAAATTCCAGATGAGCTATCACCTTTGGGCTGCAAATATAAGCAGCAGATCGTATCAAGGTGGATGTCTTTATGGAAAAGGTTGTTTACATGCGTACATTCCTGTTTTTTATCCTTGCCGGACTTTGTTTTTGCTCCTTTACGCCTTTGCCGGAGGCTGGCCCTATCCGCACCCTGATAATTGATGCCGGACATGGCGGCAAGGACCCCGGTGCCATCGGTTCACAATTCCGGGAAAAAGACATTACACTCAAGGTGGCGCTCAAACTCCGGGACCTCATGCGTGAGCAGATGCCTGAAGTAAAGGTGGTGTTAACCCGTGAAACGGATGTGTTTATCGAACTGCACCGCCGGGGCGAAATTGCGATCGAAAATGAAGGCGATTTTTTTATTAGTATCCATTGCAATGCAATGAAACTCAAGGACCGGCGCGGTGCCGAGACCTATGTGCTGGGGGTGAACAACGGACAGGAGGGCTATGAAACGGTCATCGCTGAAAATGAGGCCATTTTGTTTGAGAAAAACTACCTCGACGAATATGGCGGCTTCGATCCCCGCTCTCCGGAAGCCTATATCTTTTTTAAACTGATGAAAAATGTCTTCCGCAACGAATCCTCCCGCCTCGCCGGAAAAATTCAGGAGCAATACACGTCCACCATCCCCCGTGTGGACCGGGGCGTAAAACAAGCGCCTTTTGTCGTGCTGTATATGTCGGGCATGCCCTCAGTGCTGACCGAAATCGGATTTGTCAGCAACCCTGAGGATGAGCAGTTTATCGGTTCGGAAACCGGGCAGACCTATATCGCAGCCTCCATTGTGCGGGCGCTGCAGGCATACAACCAGGAATAAATCCCCTTATTTTTTCCGGAAAAACAAACTCACCGGTACGCCCGTGAAGTCAAATTTTTCGCGGAGCTGGTTTTCCAGATAGCGTTTGTATGACTCCTGCACGTGGTCGGGATAGTTGGAAAACAGCAGGAAGGTGGGAACGGAGGCCGGAATCTGGGTCGCATACTTGATGCTGATCAGGCGTCCTTTATAGGCAGGCGGGTGGTGCCGCTCGATGGCCACCTGCACAGCTTCATTCAGTTCGTGGGTCGGTATGCGCTTCTGCTTGTTTTTATACACGGCCAGTCCCAGTTCGAGGCTTTTCAGCAGGCGCTGGCGGGTCGTGGCAGAGGTGAAAATAATCGGCACATCCACAAAGGGGGCAATTCTCTCGCGGATCAGTTTTTCAAAATCGCGGGCCGAATTGGTCTCTTTTTCCATCAGGTCCCATTTGTTGACCAGAATGACCACGCCTTTTTTGTTTTTCACTATCAGGCTGAAAATGGCCATGTCCTGTGCCTCGATACCCAGCGTTGCATCTATCACCAGCAAAGCTACGTCGCAGATTTCGATGGCTTTGATGGTGCGGAGGGTAGAGTAAAACTC
>RDXT01000782.1 GCA_004292985.1 Bacteroidota bacterium | reverse complement strand
GGCAAGACCGCCAGCGCCTCAAAGTTTCCTGTACGTTCGTTAAACAACTCGATCTTGTAGGAAGAAACACCGCCTCTCCAGCCATTGTAGGGGGTCCATTCGAGGTAAATGCTGCCTGCCACGCGCCGGGTTTGCAGGTATATGCTGTTGCCGGGCCGCCCTACAGGGCTGTAGTCGCCGCAACTATCCACCACAAATACGCGGTACGCATAGGATTTCTCATCCACGCGGGTGCTTTTGTCCTGAAATTTCAGGTCCGGGTCGGCAAAAGCCTGCTTCATAACCTCTTGATACCCAAAACCTTCGTCGCGCTGTATGACCACATCCTTCGCATCTTCCACAGGCACAAGCTCCCATTCGAGCAGCACATATTCATTGTTTTCCACCGTAGCCCGGACCACCTGCGAAGGATCGGCAGGCATCCGTTTTCCCGGAGCGGCAAAACTTGTATCAGAGAGAGAAAGGTATTGCCTGCCTACGGCCTCCACACGATAGGTATAGGTGTCATAACAATACATATCGAGGTCGGTATAGGTCGTATCCGTGCCGGAAACCACGGCAATCAGGCTGCCTGCGCCACTGTAATCCTGTACGCGGTAGAGGCGGTAGCTTTCGACATCAGTCCAGCCCACATAGGGTGTCCAGTTCACCTGCACTTCCTCCAGGCCCGCCTGGGATTCGAGGTTTATGCTGCAATGCGCCTCTACGGGGTCTATTCCTCCCTTTTTTCCGCAGAAATTGACCACTTCAGCCTTATAACAATAGACATGGTGGCGGGTATCTATGTTTTTGTCGGTAAAATGGTTCGTCGCAAGGTCTTCTACCTCACCTGCCAGCACCCAGGGGCCACCCGACTCGCTCCGGTAGATACGGTAGGAGCCAAAATCACCCCTTATATTAGCAAATGGTTCAAATACGACCTCAATTTCTGTATCATTCCTCACGCTTACATAGCGCAAAGGCAGGGGTTCGGGGGTAACATTGAGCAAAACCCGTACATATCCCTCCCTTACCAGAGTATCGCTGCACCCACGCTGGTCCGTTACGGCCAGCCATACGCTGTAATCGCCCACCGGGCCGTAGAAAGCTGAAGGCGAAGGCAGGGTGTCTGTCAAGCCATTGCCGAAGTCCCAGTCCCAATGCAGCAACTGGTTGCCCGGCGCGGCCTGGCTCAGATCGGTGAAGCTGACTACTCCCGGCTCGCAAAGACGCGGTTCATCTGCGCTGAAATCTGCAGTTGGCGGCTCAAATATCCGCACCTGATCGGGCGAAACCTGAAATACGCGGCAGCCGGTACTGTCCTGCACCACCAGCACAGGGGTAAAGAGGCCCGGAGTGGTATAGGTATGGGTCGTATTTTGCCCCAGACCTGTATTACCGTCGCCAAATACCCATTCATAGGTGATGGTCTCTTCGGAACTGGCGGTAAATGACACCTCCGTACCGGGGCATCCCTGGTCTGGCGTGAAGCCAAATTGCGCCGTAGGCCCTTCAATTTCAATCAGTTCCTCAAAACGCAGGGTATCGCTGCACCCGGTCGGCGTGGAAAGAATCAGCGTAACGTCATACAGCCCCGGCAGCGTATAGACGTGCGTAGGCGAGGGCTGGCTGGAAGTAGCTCCGTTGCCAAAGTCCCATTGCCAGCGCACTTCCGGATGGATAAAACTGGTATCGGCGGTAAAATGCACAGACAGGGGCGGACAGCTTGCGTAGGTGGTGTCGGCCACAAACTGCGCACGCAATTCCCTGATTTTCACATAATTACTTCTGACCAAGGTACTGTCGCATCCGTTTACATCTATCACTGTAAGTGTGATGGTGTAGTCCCCTTCGCTGGCATAGGCATGGGTCGGATTGGCGAGGGTAGAGGTATTGCCATCCCCAAAGTCCCAGAGATAGGAAAGACCCGCACCCGAAGCCAGACTCACGAAGGTGGAAGGCGTGCCGGGACAGTTGATCTGCGGCGAGACAATAAAATCGGGCAATGGCTGGGTGACGAAGATAAAGCTTGAGCGGGTTAATGAATCGGTGCATCCATCCGCATTCCGGACTTTGAGCTTTACATCATAATAACTG
>RDXT01000613.1 GCA_004292985.1 Bacteroidota bacterium | reverse complement strand
CACCAGGGCGTCTCGTCATTTTTGTACCAGTCAAAACCCGCTCCCTTGGCATACTCCATGATGCGGGGATTGGATTCAGTACCTGCGGTTTCTTTTACGCCAAGTTCGGCGGTTGCGATCCGGAGAAGTTCGTTGCTGGCCATAGGCTTGAGGTTGGGGGTTATGAATGAGGATATGATTCGCAGGGAAATACGAAAAGTTCACTTTCACGAATATATGCAAAAAAGAGGCTTTTCACCAAACACCCTTATCTTTTCAGAAAGGGCGCTTTTACCACCACAGCCTTCAGCGGCTTATTGCGGATGATAATCTCCAGTTCGCTGCCTTCCGCACTGTATTGCACAGGCACATAGCCCATACCGATGCCTTTGCCCAGCACAGGGCTTACGGAACCGGAGCAAACGCTGCCCACAACCTCTCCATTCACCGCAATTTCATATCCAACACGGGGAATACCCTTATCAATCAGCTCAAAGGCGACGAGTTTACGGCTCAATCCCTGAACTTTGAGGGCAAAAATAGCCTCTGCTCCGGTAAAAGGGGCTTTATTCAGCTTGGTAATCCAGCCCAGACCCGCTTCGAGGGGCGAAGTGGTATCGTTGATGTCATTTCCATAGAGCATATAGCCCATTTCCAGGCGCAAGGTATCGCGCGCACCCAGTCCGCAGGGGATCAGGCCCACCGATTGTCCCGCAGCCAGCAGGTCATTCCATACGCGGACAGCATGTTCATTATACAAAAATATCTCAAACGTGCGCTCGCCCGTATAGCCGGTAGTGGCGACCAGGGTTTTTTCGGCCCCGTCAAATACGCCCTTAAAACATTCGTAAGTGCCTAATTTCGAAAGGTCAACATCCGTAAACTGTTGCACCACTTCCTCCGCACGGGGACCGGAAACAGCAATCAGAGATGTTTGGTCGGATACGTTAATCAGCTCAGCGCCAATGCTTTCGTTATGCGCACTTACCCAATTCCAGTCTTTTTCGATGTTAGAAGCATTTACCACCATCATGTACTGGTCCTCCCGGATATGATACACGATCACGTCGTCCACAATTCCGCCTTCCCGGTTGGGCATGCAGGAATACTGGGCCTTGCCTTCGGGCAGTTTGGAGGCGTCGTTGGTAGTAACCTGCTGGATCAGGGCCAGGGCTTTGGGTCCCCGGATGATAAATTCACCCATGTGCGAAACGTCAAACAGGCCTGCAGCCGTGCGCACAGCCATGTGTTCCTGCACGTCGCCGGTATAGCGGACGGGCATGTCATAGCCGGCAAAAGGGATCAGTTTCGCGCCGAGAGCCTGGTGGGTGTCGTAAAGGGGAGTACGGAGGGACATAGAGGAAAATTGGGTAAAAAGGATGCGTCTAAATTAGAAAAAATATGCTGCCGCAGATAGGGTCTCTGCGCATTCTGTGTCTATTCTTCCTTGACTGTGCGCCGCTCGCGCTTCAGTTTCCTGACCCCCAGGGCTTTTTTCTCTTCGTCTTCGGCGCTAAAGCGGCGCAGACGCACAGTTTTGCCCTTGATTTTCAGGTCTTCTTCTTTCTGGAGCCGCTCGAAGGCACTCAGCGGAATGTCCACCATCGTGTGGGTTTCTTCGATGGTAATGGTTCCGATCTGCTTCGCCTCCAGTCCGGCGGCGTGGATCAGAAACCCCGCTACGTCGCCTGTGCGGATTTTGTCGCGTTTGCCACGGGAGAGCGAGAACTTGATCCATTTATCAGCCGTCTCTGCCTGTTCAAGGGCAGCTTCGGTAGCGGGCTTGATTTTCAGGGGGCGGAAGGGAAGTCCCAGCTGCGAATGGTGTTTTTCGAGGCGGATATCGTCGCGCTCTGCCTGGATCAGGTTAAAAACCCAGCCCGGATTTCCGGCCCGGCCTGTGCGGCCCACGCGGTGGAGATAGTAGTCATATGCCTCCGGAATCTGGAGATTGATTACTACATCGAGGCCTTCGATGTCGAGGCCGCGGGCAGCGAGGTCGGAAGCAACCAGAAAATCAATCTGCCCTTCCTTAAAGCGCTTTAAAATATGCTCGCGCTCTGCCTGGGTCTGGTTGCCGTAAAAACCTTCGGTTTTCAGGCCCAGGTTGCGCAAAAATCCGGTTACGGCATACAGGGTGTCGCGCCTTCCGCCAAAAATGAGTGCCCGCGAAATACGCTCCTGCTTCAGAATAGCGGCCAGGGTATTTTCGCGGCCTCCATCGGGAACTTCGGTGCGGAAAAACACGAGGTTGCGCAGGGCCTTGCGGGGTTCCAGGCGGATGGTATGCACCGGCTCGAAGCGCTCACGGATCATGTCCTCGCTGTCGGGTGGAATCGTGGCAGAGAAAAAGCCACATTGCACGCTCTTTCGCACATTTCCCCGGATGTCGTCAAAGTCTTTCTGAAAGCCTGTTTCCAGCAGCTTATCTCCCTCATCTGCAATGAGATACTTAATATCCCGCCACAAAAAGTCATGCTGATACTGCGCCATCACATCGCGCAGGCGGCCCGGCACCACCACCAGAATATGCGGCGCAGACTTGAGCACGGCAAAACTTTCGGCGAGGGTCACGCCGCCAAAGAGCGCACCGATGCGGAGCTGGTCGCCCTCAAAATAGGACTGAAGGGCCGCAGATACCTGGAACGCCAGTTCCCGGCTCGGCACCATCACCAGGGCCTGGGTGCTGCGTTTGAGCAGGTCGAGCTTGGAAATCAGCGGGAAGCCATAGGCAGCCGTTTTGCCGGTGCCCGTAGGCGCCTCGACAATCAGATTTTTGTGCTGCATAAACAGCGGAATCACCTGATGCTGAACAGGGCTGGGCGTGTGAAAGTTCAGCTTCTCAATCGCCAGCATCACGCGCTCATGCAGGTTATATCTTACGAAGCCATTTTCGCGAATCATATCGCAAAGGTACGAATAAAAACGCCTACCTTTGCCCCCATTATGCGAAGGGCTTTATTTCATATCGAAGGGGTGCCCAATCCAAGGGCCATCAAGTTTGTACTCGAAAATGGAATCCTCACCGATGAACCGTTCGAGTATCGTTCCTACGCAGATGCGGCTACCTCGCCGCTCGCCCGGAAACTGCTGCTCTTCCGATACGTGGAGAGTGTGCTGATTCACCGTAACTATATCACGGTCCTCAAGTCGCCCACCGACAGCCCGGACTGGGAGGAGGCGCTGCCTGAGCTGCGGATGCTGATCCAGGGGCATCTCGATGCCAATGAGCCGATTCTGTTTATCGGGGCCAACACCCTCGTCCACAGCACTTCGGAAGGAGCTGTGCTGGAACTCATCCGCGACATTCTCGACCGCCATGTGCGGCCCGCTGCGCAGGAAGACGGGGGTGATATTTTCTTCGAAAGCTATGAAAATGGCGTGCTGAACCTCACCATGCACGGCTCCTGCATCGGCTGCCCCTACGTTACGCAAACAATCAAAGAAGGGGTCGAGCCACTGATCCGGAGCATCGCTCCCGAAGTGCGACGCGTTACCGCTACGGCCAATAACCTGCACTAAGATGCCCCTGCCAGACAGCTACCAGCGTGTATCTTTTGAAGACCTCGGGCTGATCCGGTACAAAGAGGCATGGGACCTGCAGGAATCGCTTCTGCGCGTGAATGTGGACATGAAACTCGCCGCAGGTAAACACACCTTGCCGGGTGAGATTCCGACCCGCCATACGCTCCTGTTTTGCGAGCACCCCCATGTCTATACCCTCGGCAAAAGCGGGGATCTCTCCCACGTGCTGATAAATGAGGAACAAAGGGCGGCTTTAGGCATCGAATATTACCACATCAACCGGGGCGGCGACATCACCTATCACGGGCCGGGACAGTTGGTAGGCTATCCGGTGTTTGACCTCGAAAAACTCCGCACCGACATCGGCTGGTACCTGCGCACGCTTGAAGAAGCGATCATCTGCCTGCTGGCAGACTATGGCATTGCCGGGGGCCGGATCTCAGGCGCTACGGGCGTATGGGTCGGCGTGGGAAGCGACAATCCCCGCAAAATCTGCGCGATGGGGGTGCGCTGCAGCCGCTGGGTGACCATGCACGGCTTCGCGTTTAATGTTAATACCGATCTGGATTACTTCGGGCATATTGTCCCCTGCGGCATCAGCGACAAAGGGGTTACTTCGCTCCGGCAGGAACTGGGGCACGAGGTCGAAATGACAGAGGTAAAAACGCGGCTGAAGGCCCATCTGGCAGAACTGTTTGAATATCAGTACACCTGAGTTTTACTCCTGCTCTTCTTTTTTTCCTTTGATAAATGGCAGCGGCAGATGCAGGGTCTCCGAATCTTCCTTGGCCAGAATGTCTTCCATATCCGAAAGCTGGTGCTCCAGTGCGCGGTTGGAAATCAGAATCTCCCAGAAAGACACCGAGAGCGAAGCCATCAGCAGGATCAAAGCGCCGCCAAATACCCCCTGCGCGATGGGAATTTCCTTCATAAAAATCAGAAACATGCTGCCAACAGCGGCGAGAAGGGCCATCACGCCCAGGGCCTGCATAGTCTGGATCAGCCCCAGCCGCCGCCGGAGATTGGCAATCTGGGGGAGCAGGTGCTGCTCATGCTGCGCCTGGTAGCTTTCGTGCAAACGCCGGATCAGGCTGGCCAGCGCCATAAAGCGGTTGGTATAGGCCAGCATAATGAGCGAAATCGCCGAAAACAACAGGGACGGAACCGTTAAGGAAAACTCCATTTTTTCTGGCTTAATCTGCGTAAAGATACAAAAAAAGGCCGCTCCCCGGAGGAAACGGCCACTATCAAACCTTGTATTCCGTCTATCGTACGATCACTTTCGCGCTCGCACTGCGCAGTCCGTCATACATCTGGAGCAGGTACAGGCCCGCAGGTAGGTCTGCTACCCGTATGGAGCCGCTGCCTTCTATACTTCCGGTTCCCAGGATACGACCCTGAAGATCTGTCAGGCGGTACCCTACGACGCGGCTGTGCTCACTTTCGAGATACAGATATTCGCGGGCAGGGTTGGGGTAAATCCGCAGGCCAAGGGCTTCAGGTGCCAGAGGGTCCACCGAAACGAAGAAATTCTTGCGGTACACAGCTATTCTGCGGGCACGGGGAAATCCTTCTGCCTCTGTAAAGCCACCTCCAAAATATAGCAGGCTGTCCGTATTCAAAACAACGGATGCACTGGAGCCCAACTGAAAGTCGGCGATAGAAACCCCTGCACCCCGGCTCACAATGGCTGCATACTTCGAGGTCGCGCCCCCAGCCTCCGAAAAAAGACCAACCAGCGAAACCAGGCTGTCATCTACATCGAGGCCATACACGGTGCTGTTTACCAGGGCATCCCAGGTGCGAAGCCCCCCGCTGCCGAGATCAAACGAGGCCAGATAGCGCAGGTTTGTATTGGCAATCTGGGAGAAACCTCCTCCGACATATAACTCCTCGCTGTTTGACTGAATGTCATACACCGTACTGTTTGCGTTGGGATTCCAGCCATCGGGCGCTCCTGTCAGGGAGTCGAGGCGGCCCAAACGGTTGCGGGTCAGGTCATTGAGGGTAGTGAAACTACCGCCCACATACACAAAATCTTTGGCAATCTCGATGGCATTCACTTCAGCATTGGCAGAAGGTGCCCATCCGGTCGGAATATCGCTGCCCAGGTCGAAAGCTGCCAGACGGTTGCGGGTTTGTCCTTTGGCCGTGGTAAAGCTACCGCCCACATACAATTTGTTTCCCGAAAGAGCCAGATCGTTCACCGTGTTGTTCAGGTTCGGGTTCCAGGTTGTAGCAGCGCCATTGTCCAGATTTACCTCCGCCAGGTAGTTGCGGGGCTGGTTGCCTGCCTGGGTAAATGAGCCGCCAATCAGGAGGCTGCTGCCCGTATGAGCCATGGCATATACTGTGCTGTTGGGCGCAGGATTCCAGCTTGAAATCAGGCCTGTCTTTTCATTGATAATCAACAGATTGCTGCGTGACTCATGTTTGAGGAAGTCAAAACCGCCGCCAATCAGGATGTCGGAGCCATTGATTCCCAGCACATTGGCACCGCTGCTCAGGCGGGGATTCCAGGGCTGGACAGCCGCTGTCGAGGCATCAAAGGCCGCTGCATGCTTGCGGGGATTACCAACAAAGTTCTCTTCAAAACTACCTGTCGCATATACGATACCGTTGAGCACCTTGGTATCATAGACGGTGGGGCTTCCGGTAAAGCTGGCATTCCAGGCAATGTCCAGGGTGTTGGCAGCTGCGGGAGCGATGTCGTAGCGCACCAGTCCTTTGCGGGGCTGTCCGCTGATCTGCGAAAACGATCCGGCGACATACAGCTTGCTGCCATCGAGGGTAAAGCTATACACCGTCGTATTGGGGTTGGGCTTCCAGGGAAGCACAAGCTTCGAAGGCTTGTCCAGCGCCAGCAGGTAGTAGTTGTCCACGTGCTTCAGGTAGCTGAAGGGTCCTCCCAGCAGGATTCGTTTACCAGCGATAGAAAGCGAATAACCGCTGCTGTTGAGCTGCGGATTCCAGGGCAGCAGGGTGGAAGTGCTGTGGTTGGTATTGAGGAAAGCAGCGGCATATTTACGTGCCTGGCCGCTGGCCTGTGTAAAGCTCCCGATCACGTAAATTGAGTCGGCCACCGCCTGCAGGTCATATACCGTGCCGCTCACGTTGGGGTTCCAGATACTTGCCACGCCACTTTGCGCGTTGATTTCTGCCACACCATTGCGGGGCTGCCCACCGGCCTGCGAGAAGGATCCTCCCACGTAGAGATAGCTGGCATCGCGGAGTCTGACCGCATACACCGTGCTGTTGGCGCTGGCCGTCCAGTTATCCGAAAAGCGGTTGTCGGCAAGGGAAAAGGCAGCCAGATAGCTGCGGCTCCGCTGGCGGAAGTTCTGGAAGCTACCCCCCAGCAGCACTTCATTCCCGCTTTGAGCTACGGAATAGACATAGCTGTCCACATCCGGATTCCAGGCATTCAGGGTGCCATTGTCATTGATCTGGGCCGCATAGCGCCGGGGCTGACCGCCTACCTGGGTAAATGATCCGCCTGCATAGCCATTTTTAAAGGAATAGACTGTGCTGTTGGCATTTCCGTTCCAGGTTGTTGCAGTACCGTTTGTGAGGCTGAGTTGTGCCAGATAGTTGCGCGGCTGACCACCTGCCTGGGTAAAGGAACCTCCGATGTACAGAAAGCCTCCCCTCGACTCGACAGAATAAACGGTGCTGTTGGCATTGGGGTTAAAAGCAGAAACCAGTGCGCCTGTGCTTTTATCTACCGCAGCCAGATAGTTGCGGTTTTGCCCGGCAATCTGGGAAAAACCGCCGCCAACATACAGGGAACTGCCGTCTATGGCAAGCCCATACACTGTGCTGTTGGTACCTGGATTAAATGACAGCAGCGCACCGCTGGCCGCATTCAGCGCAGCCAGGCGGCTGTAGGGCTGCGAGTTGATGTTGGCAAATGAACCGCCTATATAAAGGGTCGTTCCATCTATGGCCAGGGCTTCTACGGTGTTGTCGGCCACCGGCAGTGCAGCCAGCCAGCCGGAAAGGATCTGCCCGTTGCTGGCATCGAGTGCTGCAACCCGGCCCACGCTTTGGCCGCCAATCTGCGTGAAGGCTCCCCCTGCATAGAGAACACCCCCTGAGAGCAGAAGTGCATTTACGGTAGAGTTGGGAGAAGGATTAAACGTAATATCCACGGTTTTATCTGCCAGGATGTGCGCCAGACGGGATATGCTCTGCCCGCCAACCGTAGTGAAGGAACC
>RDXT01000612.1 GCA_004292985.1 Bacteroidota bacterium | reverse complement strand
ACCGGAAGCCTTGTATCTCAGACAAATATCTTGTGTAATGGCGGGAATACAGGCGCATTTAGCTACCAGGCTTCGGGCGGAACAGGTGCCTTAAGCTATTCGATTAATGGAAGTACCTTTCAGGCCTTGCCCCAGTTTACAGGACTGGCCGCCGGAACCTATACCCTCACCGTGCGCGATGCCCTTAATTGTACCGCACAGTTTTCGGTTACCCTCACGCAGCCTCCGCTCCTGAGTGTCAATGTGTTGGATCAGACAAATATCGATTGTAACGGAAATTCCACCGGAGCCTTGAGCTTTACAGGCAGCGGCGGGGCAGGGGCCTACCAGTTTTCGCTGAATGGCAGTCCCTTTGGCAGCCAGAACACCTTTTCGGGCCTCCCTTCGGGCGTGTATAACCTCAGCGTACGCGACGGCAATGCCTGCACCAGCAACCTGCCGATTACCCTGACCCAGCCCGAAGTGCTGGTACTGGGCACTGCGGGGGTGCTGAATATAGATTGTTTTGGCAACAGCAGCGGGGCCATTACGCTGAACGCAACCGGCGGAACCCAGCCCTATCAGTTTGCACTGAGTGGTAATCCATTGACTACCAATGCATTATTCGATAGCCTCGCTTCCGGCACCTATACCTTTGTGATCCGCGACACCAACCAGTGCGCAGATACCCTCGTGCAGACCCTCGTGGATCCTCCGTTGCTGACGGCCCAGGTAACAGACCGGGGCAATGTGGACTGCCTGGGCAATGCCACAGGTGTGCTTGCCGTTGCAGGCAGCGGCGGTACCTTTCCCTATACCTATGCCCTGACCAATGGTTCGGTGCAAAGCCCTTTTCAGACCGACAGCCTGTTTACCCAGCTATACGCAGGCATTTATACCCTGATTGTCAGGGACTTAAACAACTGCCTTGCCGAAGTGGATACCCTCGTTACGACCCCCAGCGGTCTGGCTGCCGGGGTGGATACGACCATAGATGTAGCCTGTTTTGGCGACAGTACAGGTCTGCTTCAGTTTGTAGCGGTGGGTGGCACAGCGCCCTATTCTTATAGTTTTGATGGCGTAACGTTTTCATTGTCAAATGTTTACCCCAATTTACCCGCGCTTACCGATACCGTATTGCTGAGCGATGCCAATGGCTGTCTGGTGCCCATTCCGGTGGAGGTGCTGCAACCCCCGCTGCTGACAGGTGCGATTGTGGAGCAGGCAAATGTGGCCTGTAACGGCGACAGCAGCGCCCGGATACGCCTCAGCGCCGCCGGAGGTACGCCCGCCTATCAGTTCAGCGCCGATGGACTCAGTTTTGTGAATGACAGCCTTTTTCAGGGTCTGCCATCGGGTGCCTATACCTTTGTCATCCGCGACGCGCAGGGCTGCCTGCTCGATTTGCCGACGAACATTGTCCAGCCCAATCCGCTGCTACTTAACCTCTTGACACAGAAGAACATAGACTGCTTCGGAAACACCAATGGTGCCATTAGCCTGAGTGCCAGCGGTGGGGTAGGGGCCTACCTTTTTGCCCTCGATAGCGCCGCCTTTGGCCCCGCTGCATCCTTTGCAGGACTGCCCGCAGGCGACTACACCGTAACCGTGCGTGACGACAGCCTCTGCCTTACCCCGCTGAATATCAGCATCACCCAACCCGACAGCCTGATCCTCACGATTGACCAGGCGGTTGACATCCTCTGTTTCGGGGACAGCACGGGCCTAATCGGCCTCCAGAGCAGCGGCGGCAGCGGCGTTTACACATATTCGCTGAATGGCGGGCCATTTCAGACAGCGGAGCCATTTACGGGCCTGCCTGCGGGTGTGTATTCGATCGTGTTGCGCGATGACAGCGCCTGTGTGGCCACCGCAGACACCCTGCTCAGCGAACCGCCGCGCCTTGTGCTTACGCTCAGCGACAGCGAAAACGTGGACTGCTTCGGCAATGTCAATGGCCGGATAGACGTGAGCGCATCGGGTGGCGCAGGCGGCTATCTCTTCGCCCTCAATGGCCTTTCGCCTGCTCCGGATACCTTCTTTTCTCCCCTCGCACCGGGCACCTATTTTATTGAGGTTCAGGATCTTAACGGCTGCCGGGATTCGCTGAACCGACTAACCATCACAGAGCCGCCCCTGCTCGAACTCAGCCTGCTGAAGACCGACGTGCGCTGCTTCGGCAATGCCGACGGTTCGATTCTGGCCATACCCCGCGGAGGTACGCCCGGCTACCGCTATGCCTGGGAAACCCTGCCCATTCAAACGAGCGCCACCGCTACGGGCCTGCCTGTCGGCACCTATAGCGTAACCGTAAGCGACTCCAATGGCTGCACCGTGCGGGGACAAAATACCCTGGAGCAGCCGCCTTTGCTCGAACTCTTTGCCGATAGCATCGCGACTGCCTTCTGTGATTTTGATAATGGCTACGCCAGCGTATTTGCGCGGGGCGGTGTGCCGGAATATACCTTTATCTGGGAGGGCACAAGCTTTACCGGGCTGGTCGCCGCCAATATCACAGATGGTACCTATCGCGTGCAAGTAACTGACCGTCAGCTATGTACAGATACGCTCACGATCGTAGTGCCGGGTGTTCCGCCCGCCGATCCATTGTTTATCACTGATCCCGATGCGGGTCTGCCGATCCTGATGATGAACAACGATGTGCAGTTTATCAACCAGAGCAGCGGGGCGATTGTCTATCGCTGGGATTTTGGCGATGGCGATCTTTCGGATGAAGTGAATCCCCGCCATGTATTTGAGGAGCCGGGCGAATACCAGGTGGTACTCACCGCCTGGAACGAATACCTGGTCTGTCCGGTGGACTATGTGCTGACGCTGACCCTGATTCCGGATGGGGCCATTTATGTTGCCAATGCATTTACCCCCAATGGAGACGGGGTAAATGAACTGTTTTCGCCCATCGGAGAAGGGGTAGTGCAGGTCGAATGGTCCGTTTATGACCGCTGGGGTCGTCGTATCGTTACCTATACCTCCCTGAACGAGCGCTGGGACGGACTGGTGCGCGGCACTCCGGCGCAGGAGGGCGTTTATACCTGGGTGCTGCGCGCGACCCTCAATTCGGGTGCCCGTGTGGAGCGCGCAGGTACAGTAACCTTGCTCAGATAAAGGTGTATCTTTGCGCCGTCTTTATCCAGGAAAACAATGAGCCTGCACTCCAACCCGCAACTCGAACTCGCCTTTGACTATGTGCGAAATACGCAGAAGAACATTTTCCTGACCGGACGCGCCGGAACCGGGAAAACCACCTTTCTGCACCAGCTCAAAAACGATCTGCCCAAGCGCATGGTTGTGGTGGCTTCGACGGGCGTGGCGGCCATCAACGCCGGAGGAATGACCATACATTCCTTTTTTCAGTTGCCCTTTGGCCCCTATTTGCCAGGGAGCACGCAGAACAAAGCCTCCGGATTTAAAGTCAGCACACAGAAAATCCGCCTGATCCAGAGCCTCGACCTGCTGGTGATAGACGAGATCAGTATGGTGCGGGCAGACCTGCTCGATGGCATAGACGAGGTGCTGAGGCGCTACCGAGACCGCTACAAACCCTTTGGCGGTGTTCAGTTGCTCATGATTGGCGACCTGCACCAGTTGCCCCCGGTGGTGAAAGAAGAAGAGTGGAGACTGCTGCGCGACCATTATGCCACGCCCTATTTTTTCGGCAGCCAGGCCCTGCGGCAGACCGATCCTGTAACGATCGAACTGAAACATATCTACCGCCAATCAGATGACACTTTTATTAAGCTGCTGAACAAAGTCCGGGACAACCGCATAGACCAGGAGGTGCTCGACACGCTCAACAGCCGCTATATCCCTGATTTTCAGCCCAGTGAAGAAGAGCCGTATATTACCCTGACCGCTCACAACGCTTCCGCCCGCGAGATCAATGCCGGACGTCTCGCCGCGCTCGAAGGGCAGGTGCAGTTGTTTAAGGCAGAAATTACGGGCGATTTTCCCATGTCAGCCTTCCCCATAGACGAAGTATTTGAGTGCAAAACCGGGGCGCAGGTGATGTTTGTCAAAAATGACCCTTCACCCGAAAAACGCTATTACAATGGCAAAATCGGCAAGGTGATGAAAATCGAGGAAGGGGTGATCTTTGTGCAGTGCCCTGGCGAAACGATGTCTATTGCCGTGATTCAAAACGAATGGAAGAATGTCAAATACTCCCTCGACGAAAAGAGCAAGGAAATCAAAGAAGAAACCCTGGGCACCTTTATCCATTATCCGCTGAAGCTGGCCTGGGCGATTACCATTCACAAAAGCCAGGGCCTCACCTTCGAGCGGGCCATTATTGATGCGCAGGCGGCCTTTGCCCACGGACAGGTATATGTGGCCCTGAGCCGCTGCAAAAGTTTTGAAGGAATCGTATTGCATTCAAAAATCGGCTCTTCCAGCGTAAAAACCGATGTGGTGGTGCGCAACTACGCCGAAGAAGCCGAGCGCAATCCGCCGGACGAAGCCCATCTGGCCCGCGCCAAAACGGACTTTCAGCAGACCCTCGTCCGGGAACTGTTTGACTTTACCAAAATCAAAAACACCCTCGAACTCTTCCGGCGCGGCTTTTTGTCGCATGAGCATCTGCTTCAGCCCGAAATGGTGGCGCGTGTGCTGGACCTCGCCGGACGCATCGCTTCCGAAGCCACGGAAATGGCCGATAAATTTCGTCCCCAGATGGAGAGCTACTTCCGGCAGGAGGGTTTTCCGGAAGATAACGCCGAATTGCAGGCCCGAATCCAGAAAGCCAGCGTGTATTTTGAGGAAAAACTGGGCACCACCTTTTTGCCCGCCCTGACGCAGCTTTCCTATCTCACTGATAATAAGGCCGTTCAGAAAGTCCTCGACGATGCGGTTACGGACCTGCGGCGGGAAATATTCGTGAAAAACGCCTGTTTTGTGGCCGTGCGCCCCGCCTTTCTCGCGCAGCGCTATGTGCAGATGCGGGCCAATGCCGAACTCGATTTCCAGAAACTGCCGCCGCCTGCCTCCGCAAAACCCGAAGCGCAGGTCCAAAGCCCGGACATTCCCCATCCGATCCTCTACAAACGCCTGCTGAAATGGCGGGCAGAGCTGGCCGCTACGCATGAGATCGAAGCCTATAAAGTATTGCCGTTGAAGGTTTTACATCAGATGTTGGAGGAGTTGCCTGTGCAGATGTCGGCCCTGAAAAAGATCAAAGGGGTTGGCAAGGTCAAAAGCGATCAGTTTGGCGAGGACCTTATCCGGATGATCCGGCAATATGTGTCAGAGTTTTCCCTTCAGAATGTGGACCTCTCAGTTTCTCCCGAAACAGAAAAAAAAGCGCCTACGGACACCAAACGCATCAGTTTTGAATTGTTCCAGGCGGGTAAATCCATAGAAGCCATCGCCTCAGAGCGCGGATTGGTGCCTTCGACCATCGAAGGCCATCTGGCCTATTATGCAGGCCGGGGCGAACTCGATATTACCCGGATTATAGACAAGCAGAAATTCACAGAGATCGAGCAGTATTTCACCGGCCATCCGGGCGCGACACACTCAGAGGCGAGGGCCTATCTGGGTGAGGTTTTTTCCTATGGTGAGATAAAAATGGTGTTTCAGTACCTCAAATACCGGGCATCGGAGAGCGAATAATTTTTATATTTGCTCAAACATTCCTCCTGCTATGAATGCCACTGTCGAGCACATCCTGACCCTTTTCCGCGAGCGCGGCAACTCTATGTATGGCGGCGAAGACGTAACCCAGGTGCAGCACGCCCTGCAGGGAGCGACCTTTGCCCGCAGAGCCAACGCTACCCCCGCCCTCGTAACGGCGACCTTGCTGCATGACGTAGGGCACCTGCTGCACGATCTGCCCGACGATGCGCCGGACCAGGGCATAGACGACCTGCACGAAAACCTCGCAGCCCGCTTTCTGGAGACCCATTTTGGTCCCGATGTAGTGGAGCCTGTGCGCCTGCACGTGGCCGCCAAACGCTACCTCTGCGCCACCAAACCCGGCTATATGGAGCGGCTCAGCGCGCCTTCGATCCAGAGCCTGGCCCTGCAGGGAGGTCCGATGAGTGAAGCTGAAGTGGCTGATTTTGAGGCACTTCCTTTTTATAAAGACGCTGTTCGCCTGCGCGTGTGGGACGACCTGGCCAAGGACCCGGAGATGGTGACCGAGCCTGTGGAGGCCTTCGCCGCCGACATCGAAACTTCGCTCGGCATAGCCCTGCAGCGCCCGCAGGAAGGGGAGTGCAATCCCTATTTCATGCGCTACATCAACCTCGTTCCCGAAGGAAACTACATAGCTATTTTCCGCAAAACCACCGAAGAGACCCTTCGCTATTTTCAGGCGCTGCCCGCCGAAAAACTGGACTATCGCTACGCCGAAGGCAAATGGAGCATTAAAGAAGTGCTGATGCACCTGATGGACACCGAGCGGATCATGGCCTACCGCGCCCTGGTGGCCAGCCGCATGGACAGTGAAGCTGTGCTCCCCAACATGGATGAAACGGTATATGCCGCCCATGTGGATGTATCAGGCCGCAGCCTCGAAGATATGCTCGAAGAGTTTATCGCCCTGCGCACCAGCACCGAAAAGCTCCTGGCCAACATCCCCTATTCCCAGAGCCGCTACCTCGTTCGCCACGCCTCCGGCAGTATGTTTTCAGCCCGCGCCGTAGCCTATGTGATCGTGGGACATGTGCTGCACCATTTGAGGGTGTTGGAGGAGAGGTATGTGTGAGGGGGGGATTTGAGGAATTGTTAAAACGACATGAAACATATTTCCATCACCCTGTTTTTGATCCTAAACCTGCTCACGGCATTTGGACAAGGAATGGCCGGAGAGCAGGAGAGGCTTGTTTATGACTTTATTGAGTGCATAAAAAGCCAGAATAAAGAAAAATTAATGGCTAAGATTTCATTTCCATTTAAAAGACAATATCCTATCCCGCCTATTAAAGATAAACAAGCGTTTTTAGACAGATATCACGAGGTTTTTGATGAAAAACTCACAGAAATAATTGCCAACTCCAGGCCATCGAGAGACTGGTCAGCAGTTGGATTGCGAGGCATTATGCTATTAAATGGGCTTGTTTGGCTGGATTATGATGGGAATCTCATTGCAGTAAATTATCAATCGCACATTGAAGCAAGAAAGAAGGATGAGCTGATCAATAGTGAGAAAAGCCAGCTCCACGAATCAATACAAAATTACCAGCAACCTGCTTGCATCCTGGAATCGGCAAATTACCGGATCAGAATTGATGATATGGGCGGGGGCAATTATCGTTACGCTTCATGGAAATCAGAAAGTAACATGAGCGAAAAACCCGAACTGATCATTCAAAAAGGAATATACAAGGCAGACGGAAATGGAGGTAATCATAGCTATGAATTCGTTAATGGAGAATACATATACGAATGCGCAATCATCGTTTTGGGTGAAGGTGATTCCCCTTCTGCATATTTATTAGTTTATCAACAGGGCAAAGAGATATTGTCTCAAAGAGCAACTATCGTGATAAGATAATACCGGGGGCCTTAATTACACCCACACCCCCCACTGCTTTTACCCCCGCCGCCCGAAGCGCCTTCCCGGTACATGTGGGCAGCATCCTGAAATTTTTCGAGGTTACCGCGACCCAGTTTCATTTCATGGTCATTGAGATAGGCGCGCTGCCAGGGTTTTACACTGGAGCAGCCCTGCGCGCAGAGCAGCAGGAAAATGCAAGACAGAAACACCTTATTCTTTTTCATCTATCGTCAGTCCTTTGGAGTGAAACACGCGGCCCTG
>RDXT01000781.1 GCA_004292985.1 Bacteroidota bacterium | reverse complement strand
AAGGCAACGCCACGGCCAGTGTAAAAACGGATTTATAGGCCGCATAATCGGGTAGCAGCAGCTTGGCAAAGCTATCTGTCAGATACGCTGCGCCCGCCATCAGCAGCAATACGCCCAGGAATTTAGGCGCAACACCCGAACGGATCAGCAAATAGCCTATCAGCAACAGGTGGATAGCAAAAAACACCAGCGCAATGGCCCAGCCGTCGTCAAAGGATTTCAACTGCATAAGTGCCTGGCTGGCAAGCTGTTCCGGCCCCCATATGGCCGCGTAAGCAGGGTCTGTCACCATGCGAAAACCGGTCATCAGACCCAACAGAGACATACCAAAAATCGCCGTATAAACCAGCCGGAACAGGCCCGCCAGCAGAGAGAGCGACCGATGCACAGGGGCCAGAAACACATAGAAAGCCCAGCTTACCAGCACATCGCAGATCAGCACGATCAGGTAGCCTGCCATTCCCATGCGAAACGAATCGGCCTGCGTCACCAGATTCTGGGCGGTTTGGGCGGCGTTTCCCGGGATGACGAGCTTCTGGTGCGACAAAAACTCAGCGAAAATAGCTGCTACTGCCATAAGCAACGAGGCTACACCTGCTACCCCTGCCGCCTGGCGCAGAGACGTATCGCCCTGCCGGGAAAAAACTTCATTTGTTGTCATAGATGAATCGGTCAATGAGTGGCAAATCTCAGGCTAAGACGGACACTTTGCATTGACTTAAGGTAAGAAATGAAAATAAACATTTGCGTAGCCAAATAACTACACATATATTTGTAGCCAAATAACTACGCAATGCAGTTACGACGAGACGCTTTCCAGGCCATCGCAGACCCGACACGAAGGGCCATACTCCTCCTATTGGCCTCGCAAGCCATGACCGCAGGCGCGATCGCCTCTAATTTTGACACGGCAAGGCCTACCGTTTCCAAACACCTGCACATCCTCACCGAGTGCGAATTGCTGGAACAGCAGCAAAACGGCAGGGAAATTTATTTTCGCTTAAACCCCCGGAAAATCAAGGAAATAGACGACTTCATCGAGCCATTCCGCAACTTGTGGGAAGACCGGTTTAATGCCCTGGAAACACTTATGAAAAACCATCAGCGCACATAATATGAAACGAAAAACAAGTGTTACTGCCGAAGCCGGAAAACAGGATCTGGTAATTACGCGGGAGTTTGAACTACCTGTGGAATTGCTTTTTATGGCCTACTCAAAGCCCGAACTTCTGGAACAGTGGATGGGAACGAAAGTGCTGAAACTTGTCGCCGAAAAACGCACTGATAACAGCAGCCTGCTGACGATACACGTCGTCTATGCATCTGTGGCGCAACGGGATCAGATGCTGCAACTCCCTTTCGCACAGGGAATTAATATGGCGCACAACCGTTTACAGGAAATCCTTAACTCCCTGACACCGCATGAATCCTGACGTTGAATTTTATTTTACCAAAGCCAAAAAATGGCAGCAGGAATTAGAGAAACTGAGAATAATTGTTCTCGGCTGCGGGCTGACAGAGGAACTGAAATGGGGAGTGCCTTGCTACACGTTTCAGAAAAGCAATGTGGTATTACTCCATGTGTTTAATGAATATTGCGCGATATTGTTTGTCAAAGGCGCTTTATTGAGCGATACGGAGGGTATTCTCATCCGCCAAACGGAGAATGTGCAGGCAGCACGTCAGCTTCGCTTTACCAGCGTCCGGGAAATTGAGGAGCAGGAAGTTGTGATACACAACTATATTCTGGAAGCTGTCGAAGTGGAAAAAGCAGGTCTTAAAGTGGCCTTAAAAACCCCCGCTGAATTTAGCGTTGCTGTGGAATTTCAGGTTCAATTAGAGGAAAATCCCGAATTAAAAACCGCTTTTGAAGCATTAACGCCGGGGCGGCAAAGGGCATATCTGCTGCATTTTTCGGGACCGAAACAATCCAAAACGCGGGCCGCGAGGGTGGAAAAATACATTCCGCAGATTTTGGCAGGAAAAGGATTAACTGACGAATAAATGTTTACACTCAATCCTAAGGTTGACGCCTATTTTATGGAGGGCTGCGGGCGCTGTCCGCTGGGAGGTACCCCCTC
>RDXT01000780.1 GCA_004292985.1 Bacteroidota bacterium | reverse complement strand
TATTTAGCCTTCCTTTGGCCGAAGGGGAGATTCGCACGGCCCTCCGGGAGCCTAACAGCCTCGTGATTTCCCGGAGCATGGCTGAGACCTACTTTGGAACCGAAGAAGCCATCGGTAAAGTGCTGAAAATCGGTGACTGGGAAAAACCCCAGACCGTAACGGCAGTGATGGAAGATATTCCACTCAATTCCCATTTTCACTTCGACATCCTGGCTTCGATGACGGGCATGCCCGAAGCGCAGTCCACTTCCTGGATGGAGTCCGGCTTTTTTACCTATCTGGTGCTGGCCCCCGGAGCTGACTACAAACAGCTGGAGGCCAAACTGCCGCAGGACATTGACAAATACATTGGTCCGCAGATGCAGGAAGCGATGGGCGTGACGCTGGCAGAGTTTCGCAACCAGGGCAGTGACCTCGGATTCAACCTCCAGCGCCTCACCGATATTCACTTTCATTCCGTATCCGAAGGTGACCTCGAACCCGGCGGCAATCTCCAGTACGTGTATATTTTTTCCGCCATTGCCCTGTTTATCCTGCTGATCGCCTGCATCAACTTTATGAACCTCTCTACTGCGGGGGCGACGCGGCGTGCGCGTGAGGTGGGGATCCGCAAAGTGATGGGATCCGCCCAAAGCAGCCTGATCGGTCAGTTTATGACAGAATCGCTGATGATTACAGCCTTTTCCCTGCTGCTGGCCGTGGGTATGGTGGTTCTGGCGCTGCCTTTTTTTAATACCCTTACAGGTATCAGCCTCAGGATCAATGTATTGGAAAATCCCTGGCTGCTTCCCGGACTCCTCGCTGTGGGCCTCGTAACGGGCCTTCTGGCAGGCAGCTACCCGGCTTTTTTCCTGTCTTCCTTTAAGCCGATTGCTGTGCTCAAGGGTAAATTTAAGATAGAAGACCGTAGGTCGGGCCTGCGGGGCGCACTGGTGGTCTTTCAGTTTTTTGTATCCATCTTATTGATTATCAGTACTTTAATTGTATATGGGCAGCTAACCTTTATCCAGCATAAAGAACTCGGCTATCAGAAAGAGCAGGTGATTGTGCTGCCGGATATAGCCGCACTGGGAAACCGTTCATCAGTTTTTCGCGATCAGCTGGCGCAGGATCCCCGTGTGCTTCAGCTCAGCATTTCGGGCTACCTGCCTGTGGGAGAGTCTTTTGGCAATAACTTCTTTCTCGCGCCCGATCACAATGCCGGGCAGGTAGTCAAGACCCTCCGCTATGACGTGGATGAGCATTATCTGCAAACGCTGGGAATGAAGCTCAAAGCCGGACGCAATTTTTCTCCGGAATTTGGCACCGATTCTTCCGCAGTGATTCTGAATGAAACGGCTGCTGCCGCCCTGGGCTTTGGAGACGATGCATCGGGACGCACGGTCATTCACCAAAACAAACAAGGGGTGCAGGAGCGCTTTCAGGTGATTGGCGTGGTGAAAGACTTTCATTTCCGCTCGCTCCACGAGGCGATTTCTCCGCTGGTGATGCGTTTTCAGGGAAATGCGGGCAGTGTGATTGTCAAAGCCAATCCTGCCGACATGGCCGGACTCCTGGCCTCCGCCCGCCAGTACTGGTCGCAACTCGCCGGAGATGAACCCTTTACCTACTCTTTTTTGGATGAGCGTTTCGAAAAAGCCTACCAGAACGAGCAGCGGACCGGGCTGATCCTCGGTATTTTTGCCGGACTGACCATTTTTGTGGCTTGTCTGGGCCTGCTGGGGCTGGTTACCTTCAGCATCGGGCAGCGCAACAAAGAAATCGGGGTGCGCAAGGTGCTGGGCGCTACTGTCACTTCGATCGTCGCGCTGCTGAGCGCCGAGTTCCTGAAGCGGGTGCTGCTGGCCCTCGTGCTGGCTTCGCCCGCCGCATACTGGGCTATGAGCCAGTGGCTCGCCGACTTTGCCTACCGCATAGACATCCCCTGGTGGGCCTTTGCCCTGGCCGGAGGCGCCGCCCTGCTGCTGGCTTTTGCTACGATTAGTTTTCAAAGTATCCGCGCGGCAATAGCCAATCCGGTGAACAGCCTGCGGAGCGAGTCGATAGACGCAAGATGTTAGACACAAGATGTGAGACGCAAG
>RDXT01000779.1 GCA_004292985.1 Bacteroidota bacterium | reverse complement strand
TAGAAAAGTTGCGCATTGAAAATCACATAGTTAACTTAAAATTCCATAACCCGGCACAAACCTCAAGCACGTCATCATAAAAAGAAAAATCATGCATTCGCAGCCTGTCGGTCAGAATTCGGTAGCGCTTCATTCCCCCAATACTGTGTTCGACCCGGATTCGCTCCCGTGCCAGTTCCTGATTTTCCATTTTCTGCGCATCGTCCAGTTGTTTTCCTCCTTTTTTTTTGTGAGGTAGCAACACTTCTTTGCAGCGATACTCCTTTTGTAATCCCTGATACCCTGAGTCTGCCATGACACGAAAGGCTGAAAACCAGTCCTGATCTGGCGGAAACAGCTCCTTCATCAGGGCATAATCGTGAATACAGCCTTCCCAGGGAGGGCTGATCACCAAAATCTTGCGCGTTGGGTTGGAAATCACCATTTTTTTGACCGTATGGGTTTTTTTTTACCCGAATAATTCGATTGTTGATCCTCCGGATCACCCGGACGCTGGGTCCGTTGCTCTGTAGCGTCCAGAATCAGGGTCGTTTCCGACTTTAGGTATTCCGAAAACTCTGCCACGTCTTTGAAGCTCCGTTTTGGCGCATGCCCTGTTGCCGAAAGGCCTGCCTTCAGGATACTAACCCCTAACTCTTGGTTACGCTTCGCATTCGAGCCGTCCATGCCTGTGACCAGCCCCATCAGATCGTAACTCAGGCCACATTTGAGGCTAAAAAGCGTAAAAAACAACAACTCCTCCTCGCTGTCAAAGGCGGGCTTTACCTCCAGTCCCGCGTGGCGTTCCGACATACTTTGCTGGTAGTGATCACGATACCACTCCAAAAACAAAGCACTTAATTTCTTA
The DNA here is from genome assembly GCA_004292985.1 of Bacteroidota bacterium. Lineage (GTDB taxonomy): Bacteria > Bacteroidota > Bacteroidia > J057 > J057 > RDXT01. The sequence continues at coordinate 1,237 of RDXT01000779.1, read as the reverse complement.
AATTGCTCCTCCGTATAGCCTGTAGCAGCACGCCACTTGCGCTCGGTTGTTAACTCGCTTATTTTCAACTTCATACGCAAATTTATGAACTTGATTCATCTGCGCAACATGTCTATTATCTCTGTTTTTATAGTTTTCTAAAAACAGGTCTGTTCCATACCAGGAGGCCATTTCAGACTTAAAAAGTAATTTTCCTTCTGCCACAATGGGCTGGGCTTCTTCAGTTGGATTTGTTTGTCCAAACACATTCAGGGTTAATAATACCGCAAGAATTGTCAGAGAAATTTTCATAACAATGTGCCGTTTTGGTTTTACTGTTTACACCTTAAAAAACACCCCTTTCCGATACAAAAAATAACACATATACCACTCACAGGCAAATATACACAGCGAAGCGATAATCCCGGCCAGCAGCTCCGGCGTATGAACGAAGCCCAGCAGGCCTTCGACGATGGCGCGGATGTAGTCATTAAACCAGCGGGAGGCCACAATCTCAAAAAAGAGGTAGATAAACAGGGAATTCATGCCTACGATCGTGACAAAGAGCAGATATTTTTTGTGATCGAGCAAATCAATCCAGCCATAGCAGGCAGCAAGGCCCCAGAGGCACCAGCCGAGGGAGGCTAAGGTAAAGGAACTGGTAGCGATCCGCTTGATAATGGGCGTAATGCCGCTAAGGTCGAGAAAAAATCCCAGAAAAAGGCAGACTGCTCCGGCGATAAGCAGCGTTTTGAAGGCCTGCCTGCCGCTGATGAGCAGTTTTCCGGCCATGGCCCCTGCAATGGTATGCACAGCAGTCGGGAGACAGTTGATCGCGACCCAGCCGCCGTCGTTTATTTTGTTCATCAGGAGCAGGTCCACGTAGTTGCCGAAATTGCGCTGGTCGGTGAATGGCTCGTCAAATCCTGGGATATGGGTAAAGCGATAGAGCAGCTCTGTGAGCAGCAGCAGGCTGATGCAAAACAGGATCTGCCACTGGGCCTTCCAGCGAAAAGCCAGAAAGGTCAGCAGCGTGGTAAAGGAAAGCTGGGTCAGCACGTCCCACAACTCGAAAGAAAGCCCTCCGGGCCGTACGGCATAGTCGAGCACGCCCCAGAAAAACAGCCAGCCGCTGCGCCGCAGCACTTTCAGGCCAGACTGCGACCAGGGCACGCCTTCCTGCTGCTGGCGGTGCAGGGAGTAGGCCATCGCCGTGCCCGCAATAAACATAAACCCGGGCTGGATCAGGTCCCAGAAG
>RDXT01000611.1 GCA_004292985.1 Bacteroidota bacterium | reverse complement strand
ATCACCTCGGTGCCGTCACTGCTTATCTGCACGTCTTCCCGGAGGCTCAGCCGGAGATGCGCTTTCGCGGGGCCTGCCGACACCTCCCCGTCATGGAGCAGGCTCCCGGCCCGAAGCTGCAAAGCCGCTATCAGGCGTTCCCAGGTCATGAAGAGATGAAGGTGCATCATTGATCGGGGAAAATTAGGGATTTATTGCCTTTCTTGCCGGAGTTTCGCGAAATGAACCAATTTCAGGGTGCAAAAACGCTTGCCGGACATACGAAACCGCCTGACGCACGCAGGCTACGATACAGGCGAGGCCTATATGCTGGCCCGGCTGGCGCTGGAGCATGTCGCGGAACTGGGTAATCCGGCGGAGGCCCTCGAAGCCCTGATTCAGGGACTGTTGCGGCAGGAACCGATCCAATATCTGACAGGTAAGGGCCATTTTTACGGAAGAGACTTCATCGTAAACCCCGATGTGCTGATTCCAAGGCAGGAAACGGAAGAATTGGCGGTCTGGATCCGTGACGAAGTGCTGAAAAGCGGACAAAAAACCCCTCATGTATTAGATATAGGTACCGGAAGTGGTTGCATCCCCATCACATTGGACCTGGAATGGAAAGAGAGGGGCCTTCAAGCTACGCTTATGGGGGTAGATGTAAGCGAAAAAGCATTAAAAATAGCTTCGGAGAATGCTTTGCTGCTCGGCTCAGATGTCTCCTGGCAGCAGATGGACATTTTGCAGGCCGCTGACACGGCATTTACCCAGCTGGACCTTATCGTCAGCAACCCGCCCTATATTCCTGCGGAGGAGTTCGATGCCCTGCCCGACAATGTGCGTCTCCACGAGCCTGCGACGGCCCTTATTCCGCCGGGAGAGCCGCTGTTGTTTTATGACACCATCGCAGACCTGGCTCTGCACTGGCTCAAGCCCGGCGGCAGCCTCTATTTCGAGATTCACGAAGATTTTGGCCCGCAGATGGTGGCGCTTTTGCAGGAAAAGGGCTTTGAAAATATTCGCCTGCGCAGGGATTTGCGGGGCCGAGACCGGATGGTTGGGGGGCGGAAGGCGGCTTTCTGAGGTTGAGGTATTCCCGGTGATTGAGGTATTCCCGGTGGCTGAGCTTGCCGAAGCCCCGGACATTGCGGCGCTTCGACAAGACTCAGCGACCGCGATTTTGTTCCCTGTTCCCTGCAAACTGTTCCCTGAACCCTGTTCCCTGTTCCCTGTCACGGTCTTGGATGAAATCTATGAAACACCTCCCTCAAATACTCCCGCTCGACATGCAGATACAGCTCTGTGGTGGTGATAGATACGTGTCCCAGCATTTCCTGCACGGCCCGGAGGTCGGCGCCGCCTTCGATCAGGTGGGTGGCGAAGGAGTGCCGCAGCGTATGCGGGCTCACCTCGCGGTCTATGCCCGCAGCGAGTGCGGCCTGTTTTATGATCGTAAACACCGAAATCCGTGAGAGGCGACTGCCTTTGGCGTTGAGAAATACCGCATCTTCAAAGCCTTTTTTCGGAGCGGGACGTGCCTCTGCCAGATAGGCCTCCAGCGCGGCCAGGGCGGGCTGGCCGATGGGTACAAGACGCTCTTTGCTGCCCTTGCCTTTGATCCGCAGGATTTCGTCTGCCTTGTATATCCTTGACAATGAAAGATTTACCAGCTCAGACACCCGCAGTCCGGAGGAGTAGAGCACCTCGATGATGGCGCGGTTTCGCAGCAGGGATTTGCCGGGAGGGACTGCCCGGATCAGCGATTCTACTTCTTCGGCGCTCAGCACCTCAGGCAGGCTCCGCCCGAAGCGGGGTGTATCCAAGAGCTCGGCCGGATCGAGAGGGATCAACTGATCGGTGGACAAAAACCGGAAAAAGGAGCGGATCGCCGATACATTCCGGGCCAGGGAGCGCTCGCCCAGCAGGCACTTTTCTGCCAGCCATTGCAAGAATGTGCGCAGATCCGCCAGCATAACCTGCTCAGGAAGAGCCATCTGCGGATTTTCGCGGGCGTAGTCCGCCAGCCGGGCAATATCATGCAGATAGGCCTCGCGCGACAAGGTCGCAAGCCCCCGCTCGATGGCCAGGTACTTGCGGTATTCTTCCAGCGACTGGTTCCAGGTAATCATTGTCGGGTCATCGGCGGTCAAATATCGAAAAGCTTTCCTTATTTTTACGCCATGAGAAAAATCCTCATTGTCAATGGCCCTAATCTGAATCTGCTGGGGATCCGCGAGCCGGAAATCTATGGCAGCGAGACCTTCGAATCGTATCTCGACAGCCTCCGGGCTGTGTATCCGGAGGTGGAGCTGCTCTATTACCAGTCGAACCACGAAGGGGCGCTGATAGACCGCATTCAGGAAACGCTGAAGGAGGACCTGACGGGTCTGGTGGTGAACCTGGGTGCTTACACCCACTACAGCCATGCCCTCGGCGATGCCCTGCGCATGCTCAAAATCCCCAAAATCGAGGTGCACATTTCGCATATTTTCGCCCGCGAAGCCTTTCGTCATCAGTCTGTTATCAGCCCGGCCTGCCAGGGCCTGATCTCCGGCATGGGAAAAGACGGCTACCGCCTGGCCATCGAGTGGCTGCTGTGGCGGCAGTAACCCGGCCCGGCCCGGAATTTGTATAGGCTATCATACCTGCTAAATTCCTACCGCTCATGCGTTTACCGTCCCTGACACTCCTGCTCTCCTTTCCCCTCCTTCTTTCGGCCCAGATCGAAAAGGTCTATGACGATCTCGAACAGCTTGTCGCCGTTAACCCCATCAATGTCGAAGGTTATCTCGATGGCGTCGGGGTCAATTTTCACGCCAATGGAGCCATTGCGACTGAAACCCCCTTTGTCAATGGCAAAATCGAGGGTGAAGAGCGGGAATACTATGAAGATGGCCGCCTGAAATCAGTCTGCCCCTACCGCAACAACCTCCGCGAAGGGGTTTTTACGGGCTATTTTCCCGACGGCGGGGTACGTATCCGGCAGGAATGGAGCCAGGGCCAGCGCCACGGCAATACCTTTATCTATTATCCCGATGGCAGTATCCGCGCCTATGGCAAATGGGAGTACGACGAAATGGTCTTCGCACAGCGCTTCAGCGAAACGGGTATGCTACTCGAAGAACGGCTGGACTATATGCGCATACCGCTCGATACGGCTGTGATGGGCGAAGTAAAGGTGGTGTTTCCGGAAGGAAAAGGTCTGAAAAAAGGCCATTCGACTGACTTGCAGGTGTTTGTACCCCTGGTACCAACGGCTTTTTTGTCTTTCTCTACCCAGGATGGCGCAGTCGGTCTGGGGGAAAGTGAGGCATTTCCGCTGGCGCTCCTTCCGGGGCGCGATGTGACGGAGCTAAAGCTCTATGTACAGATCCGCACGCATTCGGATGCGGGGCCTTCGCTGCTTAAATCGGTAGTATTGCCTGTCGCGCATTAATCCTTAGAACCCAAAAGGCAGGGCTTCGTCCACTTTGCGCATCTGATGATACACCGGAGCGCCGAGTACCGACTCCTGAAACTCGTGGGAGAGTGTCTCGTTAGTCACAAAGTTCTGGCCGTTAAAATCTGTCTCGCGGCGGCTGATCTGAAGGGATATCCACAGCAGTGCGAGGCAAAACATAAACACAGGGGGCCGCTGTGAGGCCTCCGACCTCATGGGCAGGCCAAAAGTCATCGCCAGATTAAAGACAATACACAGCAGCAGAATCACCAGCAGGTCGTAGTTGTTCCACCACCAGACCAGGCCCCAGCCCCCGACATATTGTTTGGCAGGAAAAAACAAGGCCATTCCCCCCCAGATTCCCGAGGGTGAAATCAGATCTCCGGCCAGATGCAGCAGATAGGCCAGGGCAAAAGCAATGGTATAAGGCCCCAGATACATCAGCGCGGAAATCATATTGGGGGAGCGCCGGAACACATGGGTGTGCAGCATCGAAAACAGCAGCGCCATCGCTCCGGTAGATAAAAACAAACCCAGGAGCGAGTGCATAAAGGCCAGATGCGAGTACCAGCTTTTGCCAAAATAGATATCCGCACCCGCCGGGGCCGCATGCTGCCAGAATCCCCATTCGCCAAACAACACAGGCCATACCGAAAAGGAATCTATGTCCGGAAACAGGCCACCGATAGCGCCTGAAACCAGAATCTTGATCCGCTGGGCCGGACGGCAGGCGTGCTGGGCAGCTACTGTCGTAGCCACAGCCACTCCCGCTGTCAGATTTATAATTGCATCCACAGATTTACCCCTATAAGCATAAACGACCCGATGCATATGTAACAGCCCGGACCTGAGATTGTTACAGACAGGCCGTAAAAACAAAAGCAGGCCATTTTACAATGACCTGCTTTGCAATATAGACAGACAAACCCTTATTCCAGCACCAGCTTGCGGGTCATGGATTTGTTTTTGTGGGTGAGGGTCAGGAAATAAACGCCTTTCGACTCTGTGCTCAGGTCTAAGCTCTGGTCAAACTGGCCGCTGAAGTCCTTGCTTTCATGCGTATATACCTCGCGTCCCTGCACGTCGCGGATCACCAGCGTAAGGTCGCCTTTTTCCGCAGAGGTAAAGCTCAGGTTAAATTGACCATTGCTGGGGTTCGGATAAAAATTGAGCTGCTCTACCGCAAGGCCATTATCGAGTTTTTTCACATCAGCACCCGATTTACGCAGCACATCGCGGTCTTCTTCTTTCAGGTCTTCGATGCGCAGGCCAAAATTCACCACGCGCACTTCCATCCGCATAGGAGGGGCCATCAGCTCTTCGGGCGTAACATTCAGCTCTTTCAGGCGCTGCTGAATCTGCGGATCGGCCAGCACCTGCTTCAGTTTTTCGTTCATAGGAGGAGCGCCGGGGCCCTCACGCCGGATCATGATCATCTGGTCGCCGGGAGCGCCAAGCGGAGGCATCGGAGGAGGGGGCAGCTCTGTGCGGCTGTCTTCGATTTCAATAAACTGGGTTCTCTTGCTGCCATCTGCCGGAGGCATGGGCGGTGGGGGCGGCGGCATGCCCGGGTTCAGCTTCTGAATAATCACGTGCACCTCTTCGGGTGTGCCGCCGGTAATCACGGTATCAATCACGGTGGTTTGCCCGTTTACTTCTTTCACGATTTTGATACGGGCCTCTGTGGGCTTGTTTTGCGCCAGCGCAGGCACTACGCCGCAGATAGCGACTGTGAGCGGCAGAATGAGTTTTCGCATACAAATTACGGTTAATGATTTGATACAAAACTATCTCCTGATCCCATGCGAAAGCGTTAATGGCTCGTTAATCTTTGTTAATGAGATGTTAATGTTGAGAAATGAGGCCGCGTATCTCCTATTTTTACAAGGTGAAATCCAGATACATACCACTTCTGACCGGACTGATGGGTGCCGCTTTGCTGGGCATTATCGTGCTGCAGGTCAGCCAGATACACAGGGCGCTGCTGCTGAGCGAGCAGCAGTTTATGAGCCGTGTCAAATTCGCGCTCAATGACGTAGCCGCCAGCCTCCAGAAAGCGGAGATGCAAAAAGGCATGCTGCGCGTATCAGAGGAACTGAATGTGAGTTTCCGCCGCACCGACAGCGACAGCAATGCCAACGACAGCCTTGTTGTGATCAATGAGCGCCTGCTCCCGCCGCCACCGCCGCCCCTTCCCCCGAGCCAGGACAGTATGACGTATGTGACGCGGAATGTGATCGTCGCAAAACCCTATACCCTGATCCGCGATTCGAGCGTCGTGATCACCGAAATGCCTGTTCCCGGAGGAGGCGCCCAGGGGCCGGGCCTCCAGGTAATGGCCCCGCCGCGCACCATTCAGATGATCGTGAGAAGCCTCTCGGACATGAGCAGCCCCATGCGGATCGAAGAGCGCCTGAACCCCCTGGTACTCGACTCGCTGATCCGCGAAAAACTGGCAGCCCAGGGCATTAGCCTCCGTTTTACCTACCGCGTAAGGGCCGGAAGCGCGCAAAAGGTCGTTTTCAGCAATGCCCCCGATCCGGAAGACAGCACCCGCTCCCCCCATTGGGTAGAGCTTTTTCCCAACCCCGTTGTGGAAGACCGCAGTTTGCTCTTTGTCTCTTTCCCTGGCCAGACACTGTATTCGATCCGGGGCATCTGGCTCCAGGCACTGGCCTCCTTTGTCTTCACGACCCTGATCCTGGTCTGTTTTTCCCTCACCGTGCGCAGCCTCTATGAGCAAAAACGGCTTTCGGACATGAAAACGGGCTTTATCAACAACATGAGCCACGAACTCAAAACACCGATCGCCACCGTTTCGCTCGCCGCCGATGCCCTCGCCAATCCGGCCATCCGGAACTCAGACGAGGCCTACATCCGCTACCTTCGCATCATCCGCGAAGAAAACCAGCGCATGAACCGCCAGGTAGAGCGCACCCTGCAATCGGCTCAGTTTGAGCGCAGCAGTGTCCAGTTGCATAAAGTGCCCACCGATATGCACGCCCTGATCGCGCAAAGCGCCGAAGCATTCGAGCTGAGGATCCGGGAGCGGAACGGCTCCCTCACATTCGAACCCGGCACAGACAATGCGACCCTTATGGCCGACCCCGACTTTATCCGCAGCGTGCTGTTTAACCTCCTCGACAATGCCGACAAATACAGCCCCGAGGTGCCCCGCATCCATATTTCTACCCAAAAAGAAGCCTCTGTCCTCTCTGTAAGCATCCGCGACGAAGGCAAAGGGATCAGCCGGAGCGAACAGGCGCATATTTTTGACCCTTTTTACCGGGTTCCGACCGGAAACCTCCATGAAGTCAAAGGCTTTGGCCTGGGCCTGAGCCATGTGCGCGAAATTGTGCAGGCCCACGGCGGCAGCGTGCGGGTAGCCAGTGTGCCCGGCGCAGGAAGCACCTTTACCTTTTCTTTACCTGCCTAAAGCCCTGTTCATGAATGACTCTGCTGTCAGTATTCTGCTGGTCGAAGATGAGCCAAACTTCGGCGCCGTACTCCGCGACTATCTTCAGATGAACCATTTCGGGGTATTTCTGTGCAAAGATGGCGACGAAGGCAGCCGCGCGTTTCTGAACCACCCCTTTTCGCTGTGTATTCTCGATGTGATGCTGCCCCGCAAAGACGGTTTTACGCTGGCAAAAGAAATCCGGCAGATGGACCCCGATATTCCCATTATTTTCCTAACGGCGCGCTCGCAAAAACAGGATATTCACGAGGGGTTCCGCTCCGGAGCCGATGACTATATCGCCAAGCCCTTCGACTCCGAGGAACTGCTGTTCCGCATCCGCGCTGTGCTCAAACGCAGCCAGTCGCGCGGGCAGCAGGTACAGAGTCCGGAATCCTATGCTGTGGGTAAATTTCAGTTTTACCCCCGGCGGCAGGAGCTGGCCTTCGGCGCTGACATTCAGCGGCTTTCGCCCCGCGAAGCGGACCTGCTGCGCCTGCTGCTCAGCGAAAAAACCGAGCTGCTCCCCCGCGAAGTGGCCCTGAAATCCCTCTGGGGCGAAGACACCTACTTTACCTCGCGGAGCATGGACGTATTTATCAGCAAACTCCGCAAGCGCCTCACGGCAGACCCAGCCATCCGCATCGAAAATGTACACGGCCGGGGGTTTCGGTTGTTGGTGGGGGAGGAGTAGTGGGGTTTTGGGGTAGAGGAGGTGCGTATATATCGCTGAATCAGAGTTATATACGCCATTTTATGCGGGATTGGAGAATATTGCACATGTGGGGTTGCGTGTATAGCCCTCCTGCACGATTTGTTGCGTCAATAATACCAATTTAATTTACCGAAGTCAAAGGTAAGTTCATTGAACGCCCTGTCAAAACAGTTTACCGT
>RDXT01000610.1 GCA_004292985.1 Bacteroidota bacterium | reverse complement strand
AAAAGCGCCATCCGCCTTTAACAGGCTCTCCGCCGATTTTTACCGCCGGGGGCACGCCGTCCTGGTGATATTTGATGCCGTTGGCTACCAGGTTCTGGATCAGTTGCTGAAACTTCACAGGATCGGCCTCGATCCGGGCTGGCAGTTCTTCTGCGTCCACCTCCGCGCGGCTTTCTTCAATGACCTTCCAAAGCGCCCGTTTCACCTCCTGAATGATCTGGACAGGTGAAAAAGCCTGCGGCTCGATCGCCGACTGGTTGACCCGCGAAAAATCCAGCAGGTCTGAGATCATCCGGTCAAGATGGCGGGTCGCTTTGATGATAAAATCCAGATAATCGCGTTCATTTTCCTGCAAACGCTCTTTCAATCGCTGCTGAAGCATCTGTGAAAAGCGCACAATGGTACGCATCGGCTCCCGCAGGTCGTGCGATGCCAGATAAGCGAAGTTTTCAAGCTGGAGGTTGGACTCGATATAGCGCTGAAGCTGCTCGTTTTTTTCATTCAGCTCCTGCATTTTCTGCTCAAGGGCAGCCTCTGCCTGCTTTTTATCCGAAATATCGCGGCTGGTGGTCTGAAGGTACTCTAATTTGCCTTCCTGGCTGTACACAGGGTGTATGATGGATTCGATCCATACATACACACCGTCTTTTTTCAGGAAACGAAATACCACCGGACGGGGAACAGAGTCCGCGCTTGTGCTGAGTACGGCATCGCGGGCCGGGGTCACATCGGCATTGTGGATCAGGTCATAGGGGCTGGTGCCCAGCAACTCCTCCGCCTCGTAGCCCGTCAGTGCCTTTACGCTGGGCGACACATAGCGGAAAGCGCCGCCAATGGGATTGTGTAACGCAATGGTATCCAGGGCATTATCCGCAATCAGGCGATACTTTCTTTCACTTTCATCCCGCTGGCTTTCGGCAAGTACGGTATCGGAAATATTACGCATCGAAACCGTGCTGCCCGTGATCTGGCCACTGCGGTCGCGCACCGGGGAAAAATGGTTCATAAAATGGTGCACGGCCCCCGTCGAAGGGTCCACCCATACATCTCTGATACTAAAGGTTTCTCCGGCAAAGGCCCGCTCATACAAGGGTTGCCACTGGGGTGCCGATTTGGGGGAGTGAAGGAAAATGTTTTCTCCCGGCACAATTCCGATCCCATAAAAACGCTTCAGATTGTCCCGGATATTTGCATTTGCCGTAACTACCCGGAGTTCCCGGTCTATGGACCAGATCATGTCCACCGACGAATCGAGCACGGCATTCAGCTGGGCTTCCTCCTGTTCCAGTCTTTTGAGACTTTGAAGAAACAGCGAGAGGGTGCGGAACAGCTTGTAGGTGAATCCGATAAATAAAAATACGGTATTCAGTCTGCGGATAAAAGTCAGTTTGGCAGGCGAAATAGCATCGCCCAGCATCGGCGGCAGTTCCAGAAACAGCAGACCCATAAAGATAAGGCCACAGATGGTAAACAGTGCCGCAGCATCCCGCATCCGGTCGTACATCAGCAAAAAAGGAGAGACCCCCGCCACCAGCAGAATAATATGCGTATTGGACTCCAGGCCGAAGCAGAGCGACAAAAAGGTAACGCCAAACATCATGCTGCAGCAATACAGGAACACGGCAGCGCGATAGTAATAATAGTGATTGAGGACATAGGCCCCCATGCAACTCACACCATAGATCAAAACAGGCCACACAAAAGCCCACTGACTGCTGTCTGTGCCGAAAGCAGATGCAATCAGATAGAGAAGGGAAATGGAGCTGCCCGACAGCACTTCGAGGTTAAAGCTCCGGATGCGGAATCGTGCAATGTGCCCGTCTTCAGAACCTGTGCCGGAACTGACGAAGGCATTAAAGGCAGATCGGACAAACTGGAACGAGGGCAGAGGGGGCGGGGTTGCAGAAAGGGATTGTGTGTGCTTCATTGATAAACAATTCCTAATTTTCGAAAAAAAGAATCAATTATCCAAAACCCGTATGATCTTAGGTGTCATTCCGGCGCGATTTGCCTCTACCCGCTTCCCGGGCAAGCCCCTGGCCGACCTGGGCGGCAAAAGCATGGTCCGCAGGGTCTATGAGCAGTGCCTTCAGGCTTCGCTGCTCAGCGAGGTGCTGGTAGCGACCGACGACGCGCGGATATATGAGCATGTGCTGTCCTTTGGCGGAAAAGCTGTGATGACCCGCGATACCCATGTGTCCGGGACCGACCGCGTGTGCGAGGTGGCGGGGCTTTTTCCGGCATATTCACACTATATTAATATACAGGGAGATGAGCCGTTTATCGCACCGGGCCAGATAGACCTGCTCTGCCGAACGCTGGTCCAGGGCGACGCGCCTGTGGCGACCCTGCTGCGGGTACTTGAAGATCCGGAGCTGATTGCCAACCCCCATGTAGTCAAAGCCGTCACCGACCTTCAGGGCAATGCCCTCTATTTCAGCCGATTGCCGATCCCTTTTATCCGCGAAAACCCGGATGCGCCTGCACTCCGCCGCGACTTTCCCTGCTACCAGCACATCGGGCTATATGGCTTCACAGCCGCCGCCCTGAGGCAGATCGCCACACAGCCGCCTGCCCCTCTGGAGCGGGCCGAGTCCCTGGAGCAGCTTCGCTGGCTGAGCCACGGCATGCGCATCCGCACTGCGCTGTCCGAAGACCCTACCTACGCCATAGATACCCCGGAGGATTTAGCGCGCATCCGGGAGCAGATGGACAGCATTCTGTACCGGCGACCTTAGCCGCTGTCTCCAGTGGAGGCGACTCAAGTCGCCGCTACGAACAAGCCCCCAAATCAATCTCTTGCTCGCGCAGGGCTGTGCCCTGAGTGAGCTATCCAGCGGGCTTTGCCCGCCCTTTTCATCGGGGCGAAGCCCCACAGATAACACGGCTCAGGGCACAGCCCTGCGCCAGCAGAGAAGTGACAGAATCAATCTTTTCAAAAACCTGAGTATTCATTTTCAAAAAAAATCTACATCTTTGAGCGCTCAAGCGGACACGTATCAGCCCCTTATCATGGTAGAGATTATACTTTTCTGGTTGTTTTCGATCCTGGGGATTGCCGGGGCCGTCGGCCTCATCTTCAACCGGAACCCGATTTACGCAGCTCTCTCGCTGATTATCAACTTCTTCAGCATTGCGGGGCTATACCTCTCGCTTCGGGCGGAGTTCCTGGCGGTGATCCAGATCCTGGTCTATGCAGGCGCGATTATGGTGCTTTTTCTCTTCGTCATCATGCTGCTCAACCTTCAGACAGAAGAAAAAGCGGAAAAATTTGATGCCAAACGGGGAATCGCTTTCCTCTTCGGACTGGCTTTTGCCGCCGAAATGATCTACGCGCTCCGCTCTTTTGCCAGCGAAGGACAAACGCCCCTCGCAGCGCAATTTGACTATGGCCAGGTCGAGCCGATCGGACGCTCCCTGATGACCAGCTTCCTTTTTCCTTTTGAAATGATTTCGGTAGTTCTGCTGGCAGCCCTCATCGGTGCCATTGTAGTCGCCCGCAAACACACCTATACATGATGGACTTTTTCACCCCCAACGTATATTCCTACCTGGCTGTGAGCGCGCTGATGTTTGCCCTGGGCGCAGTCGGTGTGATGACGCGGCGCAACGGAATCGTGGTGTTTATGTGTATTGAGCTGATGCTCAATGCCGTAAACCTCGCGCTGATCACCTTTTCGCGCATGCACAATGATCCCGCAGGTTCCATCCTGGTCTTTTTTGTGATGTGCGTCGCAGCCGCCGAAGCGGTCGTTGGCCTCTCGATTGTACTGGCCATCTTCCGCAACAAGCTCAATATTGATATCAACCAAGTGAATATATTCAAATGGTAAGCCTGGAATCCCTCATTGTGTTGTTGCCCCTGCTGGGTGCCGTAATCATCGGGCTGGGTGGCCTGGCCAATGCCGCTTTCCGCAAACAGGAAGGGCTGATCGGCTGGCTGGCCTCCGCGATGGTGCTGATTCCCTTCGGCATCGTGCTTACCCGCTTCTTTGGCTACCAGAATATGCCCCTGAGCTTCAGCCTCTTTAGCTGGATGCAGGCAGGCGGCCTTGACATTTCCTTTAGCTACAAACTCGACGATCTTTCGCTCCCGATGATGCTGGTGGTGACGGGCGTAGGTGCCCTGATTCACATCTATTCCATCGGCTACATGCACAAAGATCCGGGCTTCTATAAGTTTTTTGCCTATCTCAACCTCTTCATCTTTGCCATGAGCAACCTCATCATGGCCGACAACCTCGTGGTGATGTTCCTCGGTTGGGAAGGGGTGGGACTTTGCTCCTATCTGCTGATCGGATTCTGGTACACAGATATGATCAAGGCCGAAGCTGCACAGAAAGCCTTCATAGTCAACCGTATAGGAGACTTCGCGATGCTGGTGGCGATGTTTCTGATCTATCAGATGTTCGGTACGCTCGATTTCAGCTTGATCAATGCAGAGGCAGCAAATCCGGTAGCCGAAGCCGCAGGCAACCGCTACTTCTGGATTACGCTGCTGGTGTTTGTCGCCGCTACGGGTAAATCGGCACAGATTCCGCTCTTCACCTGGCTGCCAGATGCGATGGCGGGTCCTACACCCGTATCGGCTCTGATCCACGCCGCGACGATGGTTACTGCGGGTATCTACTTGATTGTCAGGCTCAACCCTCTCTTCCTCGCCAGCCCTGAAGTGCTGATGGTGATCGTAGTGATCGCTGCACTCACCTCCGTTATGGCTGCGCTGACCGCCATCGCCCAAAACGACATCAAAAAAGTCCTGGCCTATTCTACCGTTTCGCAACTGGGCTTTATGTTCATGGCCCTGGGCGCGGGTGCATTTACCACGGCCATTTTCCATGTCATTACCCATGCTTTCTTTAAAGCCTGCCTCTTCCTCGGCTCCGGCTCGGTGATTCATGCGATGGAGCATGCGCACGCTGCCGAAGATCCGCAGGACATCCGCACGATGGGTAACTTAGGCAAAGACATGAAATCAACCAGCCTCACTTTCTGGATTTCCACCCTGGCCATTGCGGGGATTCCAGGTCTGGCCGGATTTTTCTCCAAAGACGAAATTCTCTCCAGCCTGTTTTTTAATGGATTTGAGAACCAGGTATATTTTGCCGTATGGGCTGTGGGCCTCTTTACCGCCATCCTGACGGCTTTTTACATGACCCGCCTCGCGTGGCTGACCTTCAACGGAAAAGCCCGCTACAAAACCGGTGCCCACATTCACGAAAGCGCTCCGCTGATGACGATTCCGCTCTGGATTCTGGCCGTACTGGCCGTGCTGGGCGGTTACATCGGTCTGCCTTACCTGATCGGTCACGGCGAATTTCACCTGTTTAACCACTGGCTCGGCGATCTGGTTGTAAACAGAGACCTGCATCATGCGCTTGAAGAACACGCGGTCTTCGAATACCTGCTGCTGGCGCTGGCCTTTATCGTCTCCATTGGAACGGTGCTGTTTGCCCGCAACCTGTACAGCAAACACGATCTCGCCGCCGACGACAAAGTGAAAGGCTTTTTCGGCAAATTCTATGGCGTAATGGCTGGCAAATTCTTCTGGGACGAGCTTTACGACACCATTCTGGTGCGGCCCTTCGCATGGATCGGCAGCAAGCTGCTGCGTCCTTTCGAGTCCGACGGCGTGGACGGCATAGTTACCGGAGCGGGCTCGGCTGTTGCAGGAATTGGCGAGGTATTCCGCCGCCTTCAGTCCGGACTGGTGTCCAACTACATGGTACTGATTTCGGGCGGGGTGCTGCTGGTGCTGACCTATCTGATCTTCGGATAAGGGCTATTTCAGCTCTTCAAAATTCACATCCTGGGCAATGTCGTCCTCCGACACATGCTTCTTTGCACCCTGGTTGGGCGCTGTAACTTTTATTTCCTTATCTGCATACACATTGCTGCGAAAATCGCCCGCATCGTAGTTCTGTTGATACTCTACATGCCCGCGCTCCACGTCTTTCTGCACCATGCGGATCAGTCTGCGCATACCCAGCGCAGCTAACTGGCGGCCAAACAGGCGCATGCCTACATACAGAAAGAGGAAAAAGCCTAAAAACCACAACATTCTGCGAAAAATAGAAATCTGCCGGAAAAAAACAAACCTGAATTAATGCACCGCAGGGCTGAGAGCTGCCTGAGACGCATTGATCACTTCATCGTAAAAAGTTTCATATAGCGGACGAATATTGGCAATGGAGAAGGTATGCGCATGTTTAACGGCATTTTCGGAGAAGGTCTGCCATTGCTCCGGATCCTTGATCAGGCGGATGGCATCGGCAGCCATTTTATCCACATCGCGCACAGGGGACATAAATCCATTATATCCGTCTATCACCACTTCGGGCAGGCCCCCGGCATTGCTGCTGATCACGGGTACTCCGCAGGCCATCGCTTCCAGGGCAGAAAGACCGAAGCTCTCGGTCTCTGAAGGCAGCAAAAATACATCGCCGATGGAGTAGATTTCTTCCACCGCGTCCTGGCTGCCCAGGAAAAACACATCGCTGCAATAGCCCAGTTCGCGGCACATATCTTCGGCATTGCGGCGCTCGGGGCCGTCGCCCACCATCAGGAGTTTGCAGGAAATTTCGGCGCGTACCTTCGCAAAAATCCGCATCACATCATCCACGCGCTTCACCTTCCGGAAGTTGGAGGTGTGGATCAGCACTTTTTCCCCTTCACGGGTAATCATCTGGCGGAAGTGGGCCTTTTTATGGCGGTAAAAACGCTCCAGGTCCACAAAGTTGGGAATCACGCGGATGTCTTTGCGCACCGCAAAATTGGCCAGCGTCGCCTCCCGCAAAAACTCGGAAACGGCCGTTACGCCGTCGCTGTGATCTATCGAAAAGCTCACCACCGGCTCATAGGCAGGGTTTTTGCCCACGAGGGTAATATCTGTGCCGTGAAGGGTCGTTACGACTGGTACATGCAGGTCATAGTCTTTCAGAATCTGGCGTGCCAGATAGGCCACCGAAGCATGCGGGATGGCATAGTGCACGTGAAACAAATCCAGGTTGTGAAAACGCGCCACATCCACCATTGTACTCGCCAGCGCCGACTCATAGGGGATGAAGTCAAACAGCGGGTAATCTTTGGTCCGAACCTCGTGGTAGAAGATGTTTTCGGAGAAAAGATCGAGCCTGATCGGGCGGTTGTAGGTGATAAAATGGATTTTATGCCCGTTTTGGGCGAGCGCTTTGCCCAGTTCTGTTGCTACTACGCCACTGCCCCCGTAGGTTGGGTAGCAGACAATGCCAATATTCATAGGTCGCCTATTCTTTCGTAATTGAACGGGTAAGGTACAAAATAGTTTGAGGCAAAGGCAGGTCCGGGCCCAAACTTAACGCTGGGGTTACAGCAGGCTGAACAGTTTGCGAACTACCCACTCTACCGAAAGCAAGAGCAACAGCAGGGCCAGTATCCAGCCGATTTCGTGGAAGGTATTGCGGTTTTTGCGGTAGTCTATCAGCGGTTTAAATCCCGGCAGGGCCTTGATTTTGTCCGGAAGCTCTGCGAGGTTGCGGGCGTAGATAAACTCGCCTCCGGTCCGCAGGGCCAGTTGCCGCAGCATATCTGCATCTGCCTGAAGGCGGTAGGCCTCGATATGGGTGCGCCCCACCGAAAACTGCCCCTTGTCCTCGCCCACGACCTTGTCATTTTTACGGCCCTCAGCGGTGTAGCTGTACGCGCCTTCGCTGAGGTTGCCGATTTCGAGGTCGTATTGGGCGGGAGAAGATTCGTTGAGGTAATACTCGTTTTCTTTCCCGTCGGGTCCGAAAACGAGTA
>RDXT01000778.1 GCA_004292985.1 Bacteroidota bacterium | reverse complement strand
ATCGCGGCTACCATGTAAGAACCTTTTTTGAGGTCGGCAGGCAGGGCCAGTTGTTTTTTCACAGCGCCTTCAGGAAGCAGGCGGAAGGAAATGGGCTCCAGCTTGGTTTCGGTAGCATTCTGGAGGTCGGAGATCACCAGATATACGTTGCAATCGAGGATTTTCTCGCCGGTGTTCTGGGTTTTGATCTCGAAAGTGCGTGGAGCACCTGCGGTAGCAGCTACTTCTTTGAATTCCTTCACTTTGGCAGAGGCATTCTTGTTGGAGCGTGGAGACTGGGTTACAAACACCCCTACCTGCTGGTTCACTTCGATACCCATAGCGAGGTCTTTGTCAGCCTGAGGAGCCTGCTGCTCCTTCTGGATGGTGATGTAGGCGATAGACCACTTGGAAGCTTTTTCACCGGAAGGAACATTCATCGTTACAGTCACTTCGCGTGATTCGTTGGCGCCAAGCTCCACGAGGGCAGGAGTGAAAGACATCCAGCGTGAGCAGGAGTTTTTGTTTTTGTTGGCATCCTGGCGCACTACATTGCCGGTCTCGTCGAGGTACCAGTCGGCAGCAGCGAGGGTGTAAGTTGTACGCTTATTAGAGGTGTTGCGTACCGTAACGGTGCGGGTTTCGGTCTGTCCCGGCTCAAGTGAAAAGTCCAGACGAACAGGAGATACTTCGAGACCCTGGGCAAACATAGCCGTGATGCCTGCGAAGAAAGCGAGAACAAGGATAAAAGCCTGCTTGAAGTTAATCATAGTGATCTACGATTTTGATTTTAGTTGTTTGAAATGATTTCGATTGTAAATTTATGTGAAAATATATTACGATCAACTGTGTTGTAATATAATGTGAAATAATAAACGGCTTACTGCAACGCGAAGCGACCCTCCCTTCGGGACTCTTACATGCGGGGTTCATGCACGCAAATAGGCTCAATTATGATTTAAAAGCACTTTTCTCCGAATAAACTGCATGAATGGTGCATATATATTACAAGCACAATTAAGTATAATTTACATATATTACATTTTACATAAAATTAAATTACTGTAATAAATTCAATGAAAGTGAGTTTATCATCTCACGCAATGCCGCTAATTTAGTGGCTGAAACTTTAATCACATTTATTAGCATGAAGCTTATTAAATCATCTATCCTCGCCATCGCGGCTCTGCTGGCTACCGGCACCGCTTTCGCTCAGACCACAGACTCTGACGACATCAACATCTCCGCTGCGTTCTCCTCTTCTATTGACCTGAACGTAACCGACGGAGCCAACATCAGCTTTGTGGTAGCTTCTCTGGACAACTATACCAACGGTCTGGTTGACCCGACGGCCTACACCTCTACTTTCCAGGTAAGCTCCTCTGTGGACTTCAAAGTGGATCTGGCTTCTACCAGCTTCAGCGATGGCAACGGCAACGAACTCTCTGCCGGTAACTTCGGCTATACCGTTTCTGACGCAGGTACCTATCAGGTAGGCACCAACCACCTGCTGCTCGGCGGCTCCACCTCTCCTGCTCCGCTGGCCGTGCTGGGCGCTCCCCGTACCATCGTAGAAGCTACCGGAAGCGGCAACGCTGGCCCTTTCACCGCCAACACCTTCAAAATCAAGTTTGAACTCGGTACCGCCGCTGCCCGCGCCGTGAGTGGTCTGCCGATCCTCCTTCAGCAAAACATCGCTCCGGCCACCTACACCTCTGTAGTAACACTGACCGCCAGCGCTATGCCTTAATGGCTTGCAACTGAACATAAGAAGGCCGTTTCCCTATGGTGCGGCCTTCTTTTTTACCCTTTTTCCCGCTAATCTCCTATCCATGCTGCGGCTCATCCTGTTTTCCTGCTTTCTGGCTACGATATGGGTACCTGCACTGCATGCCCAGACCTCCGATGCCGACGATATCAATGTCTCGGCTGCTTTTCAGGCTTCGATAGACCTCACCGTTACCGAAGGCGCGAATATCAATTTTGTGATTGCCACGCAGGGCGAGTACCTCGGCGGGGTTTCAAGCCCGTATCAGTATTTTTCTGAGTTTACCGTTACCAGCAGCACCGATTTTCAGGTAACGATTGCCGCCAGCGACCTCAGCGACGGCGA
>RDXT01000777.1 GCA_004292985.1 Bacteroidota bacterium | reverse complement strand
TCGCTGGCGGCTACGGTGGATTTGATGCGCCATGCCCCTTTGAGCTTGTAGCGGTCGGCCTGACAGGCCGAAAAGAGGATGAGCGAAGCGAAGAAGAGTATCGGAAGAAGTGGGGTGATTCTCATAGAGTAACGTATGGATTGATTCGCGCCAAAGATAAAGACTGTTGCGGGGATTCGGGAAGCGAAGACAGGTAATGTCGTTTTTTGTGCGTTATCTGTTATATTCTGCGGTCGGTCATTGCCTTGCTGCGAAATTCTTGTCCAAAATCACGCCAAAGTGAAACCCGGATTTGGATTGTTCGTTAGATATTTAGATAATTGCCTAATTGTTTAACGGATCTCTTTGAATCCATGAATCAGGTACTGCGTGCACTGAATGACCCTTCCCGCCGCCGGATGCTGGAGCTTCTCCGGGAGAAAGACCTCACGGCGGGAGAACTGGCGGCTCACTTTGAGATGAGCAAGCCCAGCGTATCGCACCACCTCGATCTGCTGCGCCAGGCCGAGTTGGTGGTAAGTGTGAAAAAGGGGCAATTTGTCTATTATTCCATCAATACCTCTGTGCTCGAAGACCTTATGTTTTGGCTTGTTACCCTGAAAAAAAACTGACCTATATGCGTATCACTGAGTTTTTGAAACGTGAATGGCTGCCGCTGCTGCTGCTGGTACTGCCCTTTGCTGCGCTGGCTTTTTTGTGGGACCAGTTTCCGGAGCAGATCCCCATGCACTTCAACGCCCTGGGAGAGGTGGACCGCTACGGGAAAAAGGGCTTCGAGCTGTTTTTGCTGCCCCTGACGAGCGTGTTTGTGTATGCGCTTTTGACAGGAATCGTCGCCATTGACCCGAAAAAGCCCCAGATTTCTCCTGGTGCTATGCATGCCATGAAGAGCGGAGTCCTGCTGTTTTTGAATACGCTGTTTGCCTACATTACCTGGCTTCAGCTCAATGCCAATCCTGCTTTTGCCAGCAAAGGCATCTATGCGATTACGGCGCTCTTTTTCCTGTTCCTGGGAAATTATATGGGTAAAATGCGGCCCAGCTACTTTATGGGCATCCGCACCCCCTGGACCCTCAGCAGTGATGAAAACTGGACACGCACCCATCGCCTGGGAGGCAGAGTCTGGGTGATCGGCTCGGTGTTTATGCTGCTGCTGATTCCTTTTGTGCCTGAAATTCCGCTGCTGGTGGTGTTTCTGACCTATGTGCTGGTGCTGGTAGCGGTTCCGATTGCCTATTCGGGCTACCTGTATTTCCGCCAGAAACCGGGCGAGGCAGAATAATCCGCTCAAAGGCCCCGCTTGCGAACCATCGTCAGGATCGTTGCCACCGCTACCGTTTCTCCGGTCTGGTCATAGACCTCGACAAAAAACTTCACGATTCCCTTCGGGATATCCTCATCACTGCGCAGTTCCTGGTCCACTTTTTCTTTGACGGTGAACCTCACGCCGATGGTCGTACCCGCATAGACAGGCTTTACAAAGCGGCATTCTTCCAGTCCATAATTCAGCAAAACAGGCCCTTTGCCCGGATCCACAAACAGGCCCGCTGCCGCAGAGAGAATCAGATAGCCATGCGCGACCCGCTCCGTAAAAGGCGTGCCTTCCAGCGAAGTGGTATCCGTATGCGCATAAAAATGGTCCCAGCTCAGGTTGGCAAACTGGATAATGTCTGACTCCGTGATGCTGCGCTTGTGGGTAGTGAGGGTTTCGCCGACCACCAGGTCCTCAAAAAAGGTGCGGAAGGGATGCTGAGTAACTTCGCGCACAGGCGCTCCGGGCTGATATACCCCCGTAATCGCCGTAATGTCCTGGGGCGTACCCTGAATGGCGGTCCGCTGTAGATAGTGCATCACGCCGCGCATACCGCCCATTTCTTCACCACCGCCCGCTCTGCCCGGTCCGCCGTGGACCAGTTGAGGCATCGGGGAGCCATGACCGGTACTTTCGCGGGCACTTTCACGATTAAGTACGAGGATACGGCCATGATAGGGAGCGGATTCCATGATATATGTCCGTGCAAAGCGCGTATCTGCCGTACAGACGGTGCTTACCAGTGATCCTTTGCCCATATTGGCCAATATGGCCGCTTCTTCC
>RDXT01000609.1:7860-12556 GCA_004292985.1 Bacteroidota bacterium | reverse complement strand
TCGGCCTCTGCCGATGCCCTCTGGGATACCGTCAATATGGCGCTGGGTGACTTCGACGGAGAGATCGAAATCAACATCGCCGGTGGCAGTTCGACCAGCTCTTCGATCTTAGATATGCTTCCTGCGCACACCGAAGCCAAGCCAGAGTCGGCATACGTGGGCAAAGAGCCGGTGGCAATTCACAAACTCGACACCGTATTCAACAATTATTACAAGGGAAGCGAGCGTGTACTGCTCAAAATCGATACCCAGGGCTTTGAAAAGAACGTACTCGACGGAGCAGTTGAGTGCATGCCTTACATCCAGGGGGTACAGTTGGAGATGTCGCTGGTAGCCCTGTACGAAGGTGAAATGATGTACATGGAAATGATCAATTTCCTCAAAGACTTCGGTTTCGAGCTGTTTTCCGTAGAGCCTGGCTTTACCGACAAAAACACCGGACGCCTGCTCCAGATGGACGGAGTGTTCTTCCGCGAGAACTGAGAAGCCTGAAGATACCGGCTATGCCAGAAAGCCGTAAAAGCCTCCCGTTTCGGGGGGCTTTTTTGTTGGGGGGAGGGGCGCTGTATGCCCGGAAAGGCAAAAAGAAGGGTGCCCGCTCCTTGATAATTGGCGAAAAAGGGATTCGAATGTAAGTGTTTGATATTCAGTTAATTATGGGTGAAATATTTTCCCATGAAAACGAAACGGATGTTTAATATAAAAATTGAAATGTTTTTTATATTGATATTTTATTATTTTGAACATAATGAAATGTATGAACTAAAAAACAGTTCGAAAAACGGGATCAGACGGGCATAAAAACAGCATTCTGCCCCCAAAACCTTACCTTTGTTTCCGTATACAGGAGAAAAAAAATGCAGTGCTTTCCCTCTTACGGGGCTGTGTGCGGATGGTACGGAGCTATAAATGAGGGGGTAGGGTAGGGGTTTAATGCATTGATAATCAATGGATTGTGTATTTTTCGAGTAAATAATCCGCTTCTGGTGTATGAAAAAGGAGATAAGCGGAGAAAATTAGTGTGCTGTGACAGGCAAAAGTTACCCCCTTTTATTGTTTTTGTTTTCATGTCAAACCTTACATACCCTTGAATAGAGGCCATTTAGGTGCTTATTTGGGAATAGTATTTGAAAGGGTATAGCAACGGGGAGCAATCTCAGAATCATGCGGCAGAAAGTCTTGCTGGGGAGCATCAGACGACTGCGGAAGCATCTGAGGTAACGCTTTCAAATACTTGGGTTAATTAATGGTAGGTTACGTGAACAAAAGAAACTTTCAAACAACGCGGGCAGGATCAGCCGATCTGCTCATCCCTTTAGCTCTTGTCTTACTTACCCGGACTCCACTCGGGTTCTCCGGAGGCCATCTGGCAACTCTTCACCCACGACAATCTGGCTTGCTGATCCGGGAAACCGGAGACGCACTCTGTGCTTAGGCCCAGCGTAACGCAGGCGGCCTGGCCGGGCATCCTGTGAGAAGATCCGGAATCCACACAGCTTACATTTTCTCTTTTCTTTTTCTGCTTCGCGCCTTCCGGTGCGACAGGGTGTTCTTTATTTTTTTGTGCCGTTTTTCTGGCCGAACGCGGTACAACATTCAACCTAATTCAGAGCGTGTGGAATCTCTTGAGTGTTATGTGTTTTTCCCAAACTTTTCCTGACGAACAGGTCCAATTCCCAGTATCAATAGTATCATGAAAAAGCTGATTTTTGGCGTATTGTTTACCCTCGCTTTTGTTTCTTCTTTCGCTCAGACGGTGCTTGTAACCGGTAAATCCACCCTTGAAATTAACTACGGATTTACGGTAACCGCGCGGAAACACCCCGCATATTATGTATGGAAAGATAACTATGGCTATACCATTCAGGCAAGCGACCTTTCCTACAAAATCAAGGACATTACCTCGACCGGCAACAGCGTAGTGATCACGGTAGCAGGTATGTTTCTGCCCGGCAGCCAGGTAACGCTTTCTTTCGCTCCGAAGTCCACCTCTCCGGTACGCAGTTCGGACGGCTCTGCCCTCAGCAGCCACAGCGGTTCGGCTACCTACAATGCCAACTTCACCGGAACTGTATATTATGTCTCCTCTGTGAGTGGCAACGACGCCAACCCTGGCACCCTCGCCAAGCCTTTTGCCAGCATCGCAAAGGTAAACTCGCTGGCCCTGACCCCCGGAACCACCGTTCTCTTCAAAGGGAATGAGACCTTCCTGGGTAAAATGGTCACCAAGTCGGGTGTACTGTACTCCAAATATGGATCCGGCCTGCCGACCATCAACGGAAACGGCGAGTATGACGCGATCTCGATGTGGGATTGCAACAACGTAACCCTCCACGGCCTGCGCGTGATCAACAAAAATACAGGATTCGGCACACAGGGTATCCGCCTTCAGAATGCCTTTGATGCCAAACTCCTCAACCTGCTGGTCGAGCAGTGCTCCAACGGTATCTATGTACGTCACACTGGCGCCCGCATCACCGTAGAAGGCTGCGAGTCGCGCAACCACTACAACTCCTGCCTCTATTATGAAGGCTATGACCAGGGGCCGGCGATCTATGATACCTATACCTACTACAACAACATGCACTCTGTGGTGCAGAATGACGTGGTGAGCTACCATGAGCGCTATGAGAAGATCGGCTTCCTGGGCACCAACCACGAGTTTGTGGGCAACTACCTCTGGGATGGTCCTTCTGAAGAACTGCTCGACGTAACCTCCGGCAGCAAGATCAGCATCCGCGACAACTTCCTCGAAAATGCTGACGGCGCTTTTATGGCCCTGGGCTGGTCTGCCAAGCAGGTGAGCATTGTAGATAACTTCATGCAAACCCTTCCCGGACAGCGGGTTCCGACCGCCTACATCAAAAACCGGGTGAATGATGTGCTGATCCAGAACAACATCTTCAAAGGCACCTGCTACAATCCTTACAAGGAAAACGCCCGCAGCTTTATTTTCATCTACGGCTCGACCAACGACAACTCGCAGCCAAACAACATCAAAGTCTATCGCAATACCTTCGATCTGGAAGCGAATCAAAACGACGCCCCCGGATATGCAGGGATGGTGATGGAGATATTTACCATGACCGGACTTCCTGTACCTCAGGCAGTTACCTTCAAAAATAACGTAACGCTGTCCCGTGGCAAATATGGCGTAGTGGAGATGAATGAGCACAGCCTCTATCCGATCGGCAATGCCAAATATGTTGCAGACAGCAACTATTACTATCCGCAGATCAACAGCAACCTGTATGAGGACGACGCCACCCAGCTTTCACTGGCACAGGTACAGTCCAAGGGCAAAGAGCTGAAAAGCAAGGCTTTTGTAGGCCAGCAATGGGACATCGAAGCCAAGCTGCCTGGTCCTTACTATTACAATCCGAAAACGACTGCTGTATTCAACAACCTCGCCGGTGCTTTTTTTGACCCCGCTTCAGCTGCTCCTCCTGTAGTCGAGGAACCGACACCCGAACCTCCCGCATGCGTTGTGCCCCAGGACTGGGTCAGCGAAGACATCGGAGCGGTAGGACTTGCCGGCAGCGGCTGCTATGACAACGGCGTGTATTCTGTAAGCGGGGCTGGTGCGGATATCTGGTCAACAACAGATGCCTTCCACTTCATGTACACCACACTCACAGGCGACGGCGAAATCTCTGCCCGCGTAACGAGCACGGATCCTACCCACGACTGGTCCAAAGCAGGTGTGATGATGCGCGCTTCACTCAGCGCCAACTCACGCAACGCCCTTACCTACGTGTCTTCTGCGCTTCTGTGGTCTTTCCAGCGCCGCGCCCTCGACAATGGCAGCACGATCAGCACACGTCCCAACACCTTCAACGTGCTGTCTCTGCCTTACTGGGTAAAACTGGTGCGCAACGGCAACCAGGTCTCCGGCTACCGCTCTACCGACGGAGCTACCTGGACCTTTATCGCCACAGAGACCATTGACCTGCCTGCTACGATCTATGTGGGCCTGGCTGTGAACAGCTACGACGTGAACCAACTGAATCTGAGCACCTTTGACAACGTGAAAATCACCGCTTTCGGTCCCGGTACCTTTCCCGTCGAACTGACCGGATTTGATGCCAAACCTCAGCCTGAAAATCGCCGCGTACAGCTACAGTGGTCCACTGCCTCCGAGTCGAACAACAACTACTTCACTGTGGAGCGCTCGACCGACGGTTCTTTCTTCACTCCGGTGCTGCAAACGCCATCCAAAGGCAACAGCAACCAGACCCAGACCTACGAAGCCTTTGATACGGAGCCTGTGGAGGGAAAAAGCTTCTACCGCCTCAAGCAAACTGACCTCGATGGTACCTTCACCTACTCAGACCGCGTAGAACTGGTCTATGAGCCGGGAATAAAGCCAGCGATCAAAATTTTCCCTTCGCCCGCCGAGGCTGGTACAGACGTGCAGGTCGAATACCTGATCCCAGGCGCCCGTAGCGTGACCCTGAATATTTTGAACTCCAACGGACAAAAGATGCAGATGCAGACCCTGCCCGGCGCATCGAGCGGACGTGCGGCCGTCAATACCACCGGACTCACGCCAGGACTCTACTTTATCCAGGCAAGCTCCGCCGATACACCCGGCGTGTTTGCTTCCTCACGACTGATCGTGATTCCCTGACAATCGTTTGAGTGTACGTATCTGTGGGCTGCCTTTCAAAGGCAGCCCTTTTGTTTATTTTTTATG
>RDXT01000609.1:0-7829 GCA_004292985.1 Bacteroidota bacterium | reverse complement strand
TGAAATAGTTTCTTTGTCTATAGATTCATCCATTGCAGACGCATTTACAAACAGATACAGCTACATCTCTGCCCCCGATCTCGCGGGTGCGGGTGATCCCTCCTCCGACAGCGAAGGAGCGGCTCTCTCTGCGCGTGCTGATCTTGCTGGGGCTTTGCAGCATGGGCTATTTTGTCTGGTGGTTTGCCCGCAAAGAGCATATTGGATTTGCGCCCCTGTACGCGCTGCTGCTGCTGGCGCTGGTCTATAAGTTCCTGCGGATTTTGCATGAATGGTACCACTACTGGGATATACGCGTCACGCCGCGCCCCGCCTCTGTCCGGAGCTGGAGCGTGGATATGCTCACGACCTTTTATCCGGGCGAACCCTACGAGATGATCGTGGAGACCCTGGAGGCGATGGTGGCCGTGACCTATCCGCACACGACCTACCTCTGCGACGAAGGGGATGATCCATTTCTCAAACAGAAGTGTGCGGAGCTGGGCGTGGTGCATGTAACCCGCACCGTGAAAAAAGACGCCAAAGCAGGCAATATCAACCATGCCCTGCAGCAGGCCACCGGGGAGATCTGTGTGATCCTCGACCCCGACCACACGCCCGCGCCCGATTTTCTGGACCGGGTGCTGCCTTATTTTGAAGATACGGAAATTGGCTACGTACAATGTGTGCAGGCCTATAAAAACCGCAACGAAAGTTTTATCGCCAAAGGAGCGGCCCAGCAGACCTACCACTTTTATGGACCCATGATGATGTCCATGAATACCTACGGTACGGCCCAGGCCATTGGCGCGAACTGCACCTTCCGCCGCGCCGCGCTCGACTCGATTGGCGGGCATGCCGCAGGGCTTTCGGAGGACATGCACACCTCCATGCGCATCCATGCCGAGCACTGGAAGTCTGTCTATCTGCCCGAGGCGCTTACCCGCGGACTGGTGCCATCCAGTCTTTCGGCCTATTACAAACAGCAGCTCAAATGGTCGCGGGGTACCTTCGACCTGCTGCTGCATGTATTTCCCACCATTGCCGGGAAGTTTACCCTTCGCCAATGGCTGCATTATTTTACCCTGCCTTTTTTCTATCTCACGGGCCTGATCACCCTCATTGATCTTGTCGTGCCCATTGTTTCGCTGAGCACAGCACGCTCGCCCTGGTTTGTGGATTTTGGGGCCTTGCTTCAGGCGGCCCTGCCGCTGTTGCTGCTGGTGATGTTTATCCGGCAATATGTGCAGCGCTGGCTCCTGGAAGAGCATGAGCGGGGTTTCCATTTTATTGGAGGAGCTTTGCTGGCAGGGACCTGGTGGGTGTTTATCACAGGCTTCGTTTATACCCTGCTCAATATTAAGGTGCCCTATATTCCCACACCCAAAGAAGGCACCGAGGTCAACGAATGGAAACTCAGCCTGCCCAATATCATCGCATGTGTGCTGAGCCTCTTTGCCATGATCTACGGTTTGTCCATAGACTGGAGCCCCTACAGCATGATTATGGCGGGTTTTGCAGCGACCAACATCTTTAACCTGGGATTTGTGGTACTGATCAGCCAGCAGAAAATGATCAGCGGCTTTTACCACGGCCTGTACAAGGGTGGTCTGGCCCGCTACCGCCTGATGTACTTCCGGCTGCGGCACTCGCTGATTTACAGGCCCTTGCGCAAAGCTAAGGTGGCCTTTCCCATGATTCTGGCTGCGGTGGTTCTCAGCACTACCCTGATCGAAGTAGATGAAAAGCTCGACCTCTCCAAGGGCCGCCAGGAGAGTGTGGAACAGGTAAACCGCCTCTATCTGGGGCAGGAAGTTCAGGCCGCCGGACAGGTAGCCAAAGCAGATGCGCAGGACTGGCCCCTGAGCCTGATTTCCTGGGATATGGAGCATTCGCCTTCGGCACCGATGGCTGCCAGTCCGGCGCTGCAGAGCCAGGGCACTGCCCTGATGCTGCGCTGGACCCCCGGTGTCTGCACCGATCTGCTCAGCGGTAAACTCGACACCTATCTGCGTGAGGAGGCCCGCGCCCTCCGGGACCAGGCAAGCCCCATTGTGGTTACGCTGGTGCTGAAGGGGGCCGGCAGCCAGGAGCAATATGCCGAAGCCTGGCGCTATGTGGTGGAGGTGTTTCGGAGTGAAGCCTGCGCTCAGGTATTCTGGAACTGGGATGTAACCCATGTTACCCCGGATTCAACCCAGGCCTATCCAGGTAAATACTGGGTGGATTACCTGGGATGGAATACAGAGGTGTCAGTGATGAACCTCGATTCGCTCTCACGGAACCTCCGCCAGCGGATTGCCCGGCATCCGGTGATTGTGACCGCGCCTGCGGAGGCATGGCAACAGAGGGCTGGTCTCAGCCCGGAGTCAGGGATACAGGCCCTGGTGCTGAGAGGACCAATACCTGCTCAGGTGGCTGCTCCGCAGGAAGGGAATGCGCCTGCCCGCAGAGAACTGGCTTCCATCGGCCAGTCAGTAGGGGAGCTGGTGAAGCGAAAAGAAGACCCGCTGAAGACCTATCTCGGCAGAGATTCGCTGCCGCTGCCGAATGGGGAGGCCTCCTTGCCTGCAACACCCCGCACAGAGGCTTTTTTCCGCAAAACGGAAGAGGGATATGCGTTTTGGGTAGATGGAGCGCCTTTTTATATCAAAGGAGTGAGTTACAATGCCTCCAATGACTGGCGCGACGGCTCTCTGCCCCTGACCAAGCTGAAGCTGACCCAGGATTTTACCAAGTTAACAAATATTGGCTGTAATACCCTTCGCCGCTATCATCCCAGTATCTACGACTATAACCTGATCCATGCGGCTGAAGTACATCAACTTAAGGTCTTGTATGGATTCTGGTTCGATCCGGGCATTGACTATTACAAAGATTCGGAGGCGGTGGACAAATATGTGCGGGATGTTACGCAGAAAGTAGCTGAATGGAAGGACTCTCCGGTCATCCTGGGCTGGAACCTGGGCAATGAGGCATGGAGCCAGATGCAGGAGCACTTCGATCCGATCTACCTCCCGGCGGTGCGCAGGGCCTATATCCAGATGATTGAAGAGATTGCGGCAAACATCCGGAAGACAGACCCCCGCCATCCGGTGCTGATCAGTCTTGCGCACACGAGCCAGTTGCCTGCCCAGGTGCGCGAGTTTCGCAAATATGCCCCCTCGGTGGATATTCTGGGCATTAATTCCTTTTATGAGGAAAGGATCAGCCACTTAGACTCTGTGATGCAGGTGCTCGATCCCGGGCAGCCTTATCTGGTTTCCGAATTTGGCCCTGAGGGATACTGGAAGGATTTTTATACAGAGCGTGATGCGGCGGGCTTTATCATCGAGCCTTCCGACTACGAAAAGGCAGACCATTATTACCGCAAATGGACCCGCTATATCGAACCGCACCGGGGACACAACATCGGCGGATTTGCCTACTGCTGGCAGGACCGCTGGGAAGGCACGGCTACCTGGTTCGGCATTTCGACAATAGATGGGAAGGTACGTCCCGCGTATTATGCGCTGCTCGAAGCCTGGACCGGAGAAAATTATGCGCAGGACCCCTTTTTGTTTGACCTGTATCTGGCTGCTCCTCAGGCGATTCCGGGTATCCGGCCCTATCTGCCTTTCTGGGCGATCAGCGAAAACAATGTGCGTCGCAAAGACCTGACCTATGACTGGGTGGTGCGGGACGAACGTACCTTTGCCGAAGCCGGGCGGATCAAACTGCTCGAAGACGGCAAGATCGCACGGGTGCAGATGCCTTTGCCGCCCGGAAATTACCGCATGTACCTGACGATCACCGACAAGCGCCGCCATGCCGTAACGGCTTCCCGGCCCTTTACCGTTACGCCGGAGATGATTCAACCCTGACCCGCATTTCCCCATGATACAGCCTTCCCATATATGGTTTCTGGCGCTGCTCTGCATCTGTGTGGCATCGTGTAAGCCCACAGTGCCGGAGCCGCTCAGCTATCCCTCCGTATCGCAGGGCCGCAAAGTGGAGGTCCGGCAGGAAGGGGAGCGCTACCGTTTGTATCGCGATGGAAAACCCTTTTTTATCCGGGGGGCAGCCGGGTACAGCCGCCTGGAAGAGCTTGCCGTCGCCGGAGGAAATACTGTCCGCACCTGGCACAGCACCGGACTCGACAGCCTGCTGAACAAGGCCGATTCGCTGGGGCTGTCGGTGATGCTGGGGCTGGAGGTGGTGCCTGTGCGCCGGGGCATGGACTATGAAAACCCCAAAGCGGTAGCCGAACAAAAAGAGCGCATCCGGCAAGACATTCTCCGCTACAAAGACCACCCTTCGATCCTGATCTGGGTGATCGGAAATGAACTGGACCTCATGCGCGACGGGTATCTGCCGGTATGGTCTGCCGTAAATGATCTGGCGAAAATGATCCACGAGATAGATCCGGAGCATCCGGTGAGCATCGCCATGCCCAACCGCCCCGTTAACACCTCCAACGTCCGCCGCTACTGCCCGGAGATTGATATTCTTTCGCTCAATGTATTTTCGACCATCGCGCAGGTGCCGGAGAGCATTCGCAGCCCCGAACTCAACTGGAATGGCCCCTACATCATCACAGAATGGTGCAACCGGGGCTACTGGGAGATGCCGAGTACGGAATGGAGTGTGCCTGTGGAGCAGACTTCGGCTGAAAAACGGGCCTATATGCAGCAGGCCTATGAGGCCTCGGTAGCGCGTGATACTGCCTACTGCCTCGGCGCATGTGTGTTTTACTGGGGGCACAAGCAGGAGCGGACCCATACCTGGTTCAGCCTGTTTCTCGAAAGCGGCGAGCGATCTTCGCGCGTGGACCTGATGAAATATCTCTGGACGGGTACCTGGCCCGCTAA
Source organism: Bacteroidota bacterium (assembly GCA_004292985.1). Classification (GTDB taxonomy): domain Bacteria; phylum Bacteroidota; class Bacteroidia; order J057; family J057; genus RDXT01. The sequence continues at coordinate 3,000 of RDXT01000609.1, read as the reverse complement.
CCGCGCACCTGATGTGGACAGCCTTAGCCTCAATGGGTGGACTTCGGGAGACCCCATTTACCTCAAAACTTCGGACACGCTCCGGGTGGAGGTCAAAGCCAGCGATCCGGAGGGGGATCCGCTCGAAATTCAGTGGGAAATCCGGCCCGAAGGCGACTACAGACACATTTTTGGAGGGGACGCTGAGCCTGTACCTGCCCCGCTGACGCATCTGAGCATCGTAGCCGAAGGAAATAGCGCCCGGATCGAAGGGCCTTCGCAGATTGGCGCCTACAGGGTCTTTGTGTATGTGAAAGATAAAAAAGGAGGCTTCGGCTCGGCAAATGTGGCCTTTTTTGTTACACACAGATAAAAATGTCAGTATCTTTCAGGCCGAACTCTTGCTCAACCCTGTATGGCCCCCGACTTTTTCTCCCGGTTGGTATATGCCGCCTCCAATGAAGACAGCCTCAGCGAACTTGAGGCCCTCCATACAGGCCCCAACGACCGCATATTGACGATTACCGGAAGCGGTGCACGCGCCCTGGGCCTTTTGCTGATACCCTCGGCAGAGGTGGTGGCCATTGACCAGAACCCTGCACAAACCCATCTGCTGCATCTCAAAATCGCAGCCATTCAGACCCTGACCTATCCTCAACTCCTTGAATTTCTTGGAGTTACCCCCAGCGAGCAGCGGGTTTACTACTATCAGTTTATCCGGCCAAAGCTCCCGGCAGAGGTTGCGGCCTGGTGGGACCACGAGCACCGGAGCATCCGGAAGGGGGTGCTGTATTCAGGGACCTGGGAGCAGTACCTCGCCGGACTGGCCCAGGCCGGAAACACCCGCGCAGCCCTGCGCCGCCGCCTGTTTGAAGCCCGCGATTTGGAAGAGCAGGTGCAGATATGGGAGCAGGAATGGGATAACTCCCTCTGGAAGAGCTACTTATACCTGATTTCCCGGCGCTGGCTCTGGCGCTATGTTCTCAAAGAGCCGGGCGTACAGTTTATCCCGGCCCGGATGGACCTCGGCGCGATTTTGTACCATCGGTTTGATGCCTTTGCGCATCGCTGCCTGCTGCGGGAGTCCGATTTTGCCGTGCTGATGTTCTGGGGCAAATACCAGCCGCAATATGCCCTGCCCTTGTACCTTCAGGAGCAACACCTCGAAACCATGAGACAGGAAGCGGGCCGCATCAGCGCCGTAACCGCGCCGCTGGACAGCTACCTCAAAACACCCTCTGCCGGGCTTTTTGATGCATTTTCCCTGTCCGATTTTTCCTCTTATGCCGATATAGACAGCTATAAGCGCACCTGGCATGAGGTGGTATCGGCAGCAGCGCCAAATGCCCGTTTTTGTGAGCGGCAGTTTCTCGTTCCGCACGCCATTCCGCCGGAACTGGCACCGAGGGTTACCTGCGACGAGCATTTATCCCGGCAATTGACCGATAGCGACAAAAGTTTTATTTATACCTTGCGGGCTGGTCACATTACCCTATGAGCCAGAAAAATACCCTCCTCATCACAGGCGCAAGCGGCTTTACCGGAGGCCGCCTGACAGAATATCTGCTTGCGCAATATCCTGACGCTGAGATACTTGCGACCAGCCGAAATGCGAAAGCCTTCCGGCATCACGGGAAGGAGCGGGTGCAGTTTCAGGCGGCAGACCTCCGCGACAAAGCAGCTACAGAGGCTTTGTTTGTGCACAAACCCCGCTGCGTTGTTCACTGTGCGGCCTTGTCGGCACCCTGGGGCAAAAAAGCTGATTTTTATGAGGCAAATGTAGTCGCCACCCGGCACATAGCCGATGCCTGCCTGGCGCATGGCGTGCAGCGCCTGGTTCATATCTCGACGCCGAGCATTTATTTTGAGTTCCGGGACAAATACGACATCCGGGAAAGCGATCCGCTGCCAGATACCTTTATCAACGAATACGCAGCGACCAAATACGAAGCCGAGCTGATGCTGGCAGAGTACATGCGCAAAGGGCTGGAAATCATCTTGTTGCGACCCCGCGCGATCATCGGGGCGGGTGATACCGTGATCTTCCCGCGCCTGATACAGGCGCATGAGGCGGGCCGCCTGCGGGTGATCGGCAGCGGCAACAACATCGTGGATGTCACTTCGGTGAGCAATGTATGCGAGGCTGTGCGCTGCGCCCTCGAAGCGCCCGCTGCTGCCTGCGGAGAGGCATACAACATCACCAATGGCGAGCCGGTGGCCCTCTGGGACCTGATCGGTGAAACCTTCAGCCAGCTGGGGCTGCAACTCAACCGCCGGCGACTCCCTTACGGGCTGGCGATGGGCCTGGCGGGCCTCTCCGAAACCCTGGCTTCCTTTACCCAAAAAGAACCCTCCCTTACCCGCTACGGCGTGGGGATTCTGGCATTTTCCTGTACCCTCGACATCTCCAAAGCACGGGAGCGCCTGGGGTACAGCCCTTTACAAAACAATGCCGATACCGTTCACGAATTTGTTTCCTGGAAAAACGCAAAGCTATGACCACCTGCACACTCCAACTGCTGACCTGCGGCTACTGTACCTCTGACCAGCGTATCGCGCTGGCGGGCGCTCCGGGCAAAACGATCCGGTTCCCGGCCCTTACGGCGCTGATCCGGCACCCGAAGTACGGAAATATCGTATTTGACACAGGATACGCCAGCCGGGTACTGACCGAAACCAAACGCTGGCCGGGCTTTTTGCTGGGACTGGCGACACCGATTTACTTTCGTGAGGAAGAAAACCTGGTTCGGCAGCTTGCGCAGATGGGGATCACGCCGGAGCAGGTGCCCTATCTGATCATTTCCCACTTTCACGCAGACCATACAGGCGGCTTGCTGGATTTCCCGGAATCGAAGATCATTTGCCACCGGGATGCCCTCGGTCCGGCCCTGAGCAAAACCGGGATGGCTGCCTTGCGCTACGGGATGCTTTCGCGCCTCTTTCCTCCTGATATAAAAGAAAGGGCCTGGATCATGGAGCCAGGATGCAAAGAAGAGGTGCAAGTGCCTGTGTTTGAGCGCG